>JAQGHW010000627.1 GCA_028291505.1 Rhodopila sp.
GGCTCGGGATGTCGCCAGGTTGGCCTGCTGCACGTAGGGCAGGTTCGACAGAATCCGCAGGGTTTGCTCCGGCGGCTGGGTGAACACCGGTGAGGCGAGCACCGCCATCGCCGCAGGCTGGTTGCCAGTCTCCAGATCCAGGCTCAGCGCCAGAAGCGCATTCACGATGGTCTGCGAAGGTGCGCCGGCACGGACGCCCAGGATTTGCCGAAGGTCGTCGCGCGCCTGCGCCATGCGCAGCGGAATCGCGGCGTCCATGCCGACCCAGCGCGGATTTTCCTTCAACTCCCCGGACAGGTATTCCAGCGCGACGACGGCTTTGGCGGCGTCGATTGGATTGCCTCTGGTGTTGGCCGGCGAGGCGAAGGCCCAGGCCGATTGGTTGATGGCGCCGACGTCGTTGTCCTCGTACACGCCATAAACCCCCGGCGGCAGGTGGGGCGTGTTGCGCGACGCGGGCAGGGTCCCGCAGGCGGCGAGGCCAAACACCAGCAGCGGCAGGCTGATCAGAGCGCGCATGTGGCCAGCTCCAGGTAATTCTCCCCAACAGATTGGGATGGCTGCTCCGTAAGGCTAGTCAGGCATCCTCCTGCTCCGCCAACAATTCCTTACGATCGCATGCTCGTTGAGCCGGCAGGATGCTGGCGGCGGCGGCTGTCAGAAACGCCTCGGCCAGTGCCGGGTCGTCTGCAAGGCGCGACAGCACCACGGCGCCGACCATCGTGGACAAGGACGCCAGCGCATTCTGCCGCTTCCGGCCTGGCAGCACACGCGATAGCGCATCGAGCATGCCGCGCAGGGCGCCGCCGATCGCTTCACGCGACTTGGACCGGCGGGCGACGTCGGAACCCAGCGTGGTCAGGAGACAGGATTGGGCGGTGGCGACGTGGGCGGGGTCCAGGTAGGACAGAACGATACGTCGCAGCGCGGTGTTGCGGTCGGGGCCGCAGCTGATCTCATCCCATGTGCGGGCGGCTTTCTCCAGCAGGGATTGCGAGACCTCGGCGGCCAACGCCTCCTTTGAGGGGAAATGCAGGTAGAAGCCGCCGTGGGTCAGGCCGGCTTCCTTCATCACCGCATCGACGCCGATGCCGTCGACACCGTGCTCACGGAAGAGGTGGCCAGCAGCGGTCAGGATGCGCTGGCGGGTTTCCGCCCGCTTTCCGGCTGGTTGGGCCGCTGGCGCCTGGAGCGGAATTGGTTCGGCCATAATGAGCCTCCCTGGTCTGACGATCGTCATATTATCGCTTGACATATATATGACGAACGTCATCCTGAAGCAACACTCACCGGAGTTTCGGCATGAGACCACCAATGGGGCCGCGTTTGATGGCCCGCTTGTTCGCCGAGCGTCTGCACTATTCGTGGGTGGTCGTGGCGGTGATGTTCGTGGTCATCCTGGCCTCGGTTGGGGTGCGGGCGACGCCGGGCGTGCTGATCGTGCCGTTGCAACAGGCGTTCGGCTGGAACGCGGCGGTGATCTCTGGCGCGGTGTCGCTGAACATCCTGCTGTTCGGGCTGGTCGGACCGTTCGCGGCGGGGCTGATCCAGGTGATCGGGTTGAAGCGGACAGTGCTGTGCTCGATGGTCCTGCTGGTGATCGGGGCGGGGCTGAGTTCGCTCGTTACCGAGATCTGGCAGTTGTATCTGACCTGGGGCGTGCTGGTCGGGCTGGGCTCCGGTGCGGGGATGGTCGGGCTGGCGACGGCGATCGCCAACCGCTGGTTCGTGCACCGGCGCGGGTTGGTGGTCGGGCTGCTGACGGCGAGCAACGCGTCGGGGCAGCTGGTGTTCCTGCCGCTGTTGGCCAGTCTGGTGGTGTCGCACACGTGGCACATCGTGCCGCTGGTGGTGGCGGGCGCGATCCTGGCGCTGATCCCGGTGGTGCTGCTGATGTTGCCGGAAAGTCCGGCCTCGATCGGGCTTGGGCCGTTGGGATCCGCCGAGATCGTGCAGCTGCCGCCGCGGTCGGGGAACCCGTTCGTCATCGCGATCGCCGGGCTGATGCGCGGGGCCAGGTCGGTCGACTTCTGGCTGCTGTTCATTACGTTCGCGGTGTGCGGGTTTTCGACCAACGGGCTGGTGGCGACGCATCTGATCCCGTTCTGCATGGATCACGGGATCCCGGAGGTCAGCGCGGCGAGCCTGCTGGCGGCCATGGGGGTGTTCGACCTGGTGGGCACGACGATGTCGGGGTACCTGACGGATCGGTACGACTCGCGGATCTTGCTGTTCTGGTATTATGGCCTGCGCGGGCTGTCGCTGGTGGTGCTGCCGTTCACCCATTTCGACGTGGTCAGCCTGGCGATTTTCTCGGTGTTCTACGGCCTGGACTGGGTGGCGACGGTGCCGCCGACGGTGATGCTGACGAATGAGGTGTTCGGCCGGAAGGACGCACCGGTGATCGTTTCGTGGATCGTGGCGGGGCACCAGATCGGCGGCGCCCTGGCAGCACTGGGGGCAGGGGAGACGCGTTATCTGACGGGAAGTTATGTGCCGGCGTTCCTGGCGAGCGGGCTCGCCTGTCTGATGGCGGCGCTGATGGTGCTGCGGATCGCCAGGGGGCGGACGGCCGTGGCGATCGCGGAGTGACGGACTGTCGCGGAGGGATGGGCGGTCGCGGAGGGATGGGCGCGGTTCGATCGGTCGGCCGGGGTGGTGGATGAACGCATGGGGGCGCCTCGGGGTCAGGGGCTACTCACCACCCGCTGTATATTCAGGTGCCTGGTGCCGAAATTGACCACCAGGTAAAGCGCGAGACGGGTTGCCCGCAAGTTGTTCATGCACTCGACTTTGTGGATCGTGCCGCGGGACCTGACCGCTCTTAGTTCGACCACGACGGTGTCTTCGACCAGAAGGTCCGCGGTGTAGTCCCCGACGATCATTCCATCGTAAAACACCGGGACGGCTTGTTGCTGGCTGACGGTAAGGCTCGCTTTGCGTAGTTCATGAGCCAGCGCATTTTCATAAACTATCTCCGGAAGTCCGGAACCAAGCATTTTGGAGACAGTCCTGGCGCACGCGATGACACGGTCGTCGATCTTGTTGAGCGCGACGGTCTCCGGGTCTGGCCGCGGCCGCACTCTGATGCTTTGAATGATCGCCCAGAAACGAGCCGTTATACCAGCGGCCCAAAGTATCGACCCTGTGGCGAATTGGCGGGCCGTTGGTATCTTGTTGATTTCGCACATCGCCGCCGCTCCTACCCTGCGCACATACCGGTCGGCCCGTTGGATTGCGGGTATTATACCGGCGGACCGAAGTATTAACTGTGCGTAGAATTGGCAGGCTCCTGGTATCTTATTGTTTTCGCGCGCAGCCGCCACTCCAACCCTGCGCACGTACCGGTCAGCCCTGCGGATTGCCGGTATCAGCCGGGCCCAGGGCGGTGTCATAGCGCACCGTGCTGGTTTGCGCTTGCCGGTGGTTTTTTCCCTTCCGACGCCTGCCGCCGATGCTGTTCGGCATTGTTCCGCTTGACGGTTTCGGTCATTCGCTTCGCCGCTCGGCGCTGCTGGCGGGACAGCGTCCAGGCTTGGACGGGCCCCGTCTTCATGCTGGCCTGGATGGCGTCGCGGGCGAACTCGATCAGGCCGAGCGGCTGGGTGGGGCTGGGGTCGTCTGGGCTGGGGTCGTCTGGGGTGGTCGTGGGTTGGATCGGCGGGGTGGGCACTGGTGCCTCGGGGTTTGCCGAAGCGGCGAGACGGGCGCGACGCAGCTGATCCAGTTTGCGCTGGGATTTGTGGGACTCGCGGCTGAGGCTGACGGCGCTGCCGCGGAGGCGCAGCTTTTTGTTGAACGACAGATCTGGGCCCGCCGCCTCGCTTAGCGCTTCCAGCGCATGGAAGCTGAAACTGACGATCTCGGCGGCGAGGCGGAGTTCTTCCTCGGTCTCGGCGTTGTAGGCCGCCAGCATGTGGCCGGAGGCGTGGCGGGCGGCGGGAAGGTCGCCATTTGCGCTGGCCAGGAAGTGGGGGGCGAGGTGACCGAGAATCGTGTCCAGGATGGCCGGGGTGATGGCGGTTGGGATGATCGTTCGGATGGACATTGCGCCTCGGACGGTTCGGGTGAGGGGTTCGACGTTTGTTCGTGCGCACAATAGGTGAACATTCCGAAGGATGCAAGAATAATTTCTTTTGGTTGATTTTTTTGGTTGAATATTTGGATTAGTTTCCTCGATCGTTGGGCGCGTATTCGTCCGTCGCCACCCCCGGACGTTCCTGGTCAATCTTCGGGGTTGAGGTACGGGCGCGGTCGCCGGCTGCCTTCACCTCGTGCGGGGCAGCATTCGATCCAGCAAGCGGTCGCGCCAGACATATTGGTGAAACAGCGCCGCCGCGGCGTGCAAACCGGCGACCCCGACAATGATCCAGCCGATGGTGGCGTGGATCTCCTGTACCTGGTCGGCGAGCGCATGGTTGCCAGGATCGAACGCAGGAAGCTTGAACAGGTTGAAGATGCTGTCTCCGCGCGTCCAGGTCAGCGTCATGCCGACCAGCACCATGGCCGCGATCAGCGCGTACAGACCCCAATGGGTGGCCTTGGCGACCAAACTCAGAACGGGACCGTCGGCGAGCGGCAGACGACGGCCTTTGGTCAGCCGCCAGATGATGCGGCCCACCAGGATTGCCGCCAGCAGCAGGCCGCACGTGATGTGTATCGACCGCGCATCGACCCTTGGTGCGCCACTGGGAAACCAGTCGATGACCTGGGCGCCCAACCATTGGGTGACGACCAGGATGGCCGTGGCCCAGTGGAAGATGATCGTCGTGGTGTCATAACGTGTTGCCGCTGGGCTGACGCGCTGCATGTTTTGGGCTTTCGGTGGTGAGGATGCTGGAACGCCCGTACGCAGCGTTCTCGATATGGTGCCGGGACGGATACCGCGTACCGTGGCTTACGGGTATCTTACCGCTGGGGCTTACGGGTATCTTACCGCTGGGGCTTAGGGGTATCTTACCGTTGGATTTTGCTCGCGTGTCCGGGAGCGCTGGCTGACGCTTGACGGCGTCGGTAAGTCGAAACGTACCCAGCGCGACGTAGCGACAGATTTCGGTGGAGACGCCGGGATGACACTGATCGAAAGAGGCACTTCGATATTGGCTGGGCCGCGGGAATGGACTCGAGCGCCTATCCACATTGGAAGCAGACCGGGACGCGATCGGGGCTTTTTTCACCCACTCTACCCGCGCCGTCCCGCTATGCCTTTCGTTTCTTCTGTAACAGCCCCGCCACCTGGCGGCGGTCCGGCACGTAAACGTTCCGCGCCAGTCCGACGGCTTCCAACAACCGTATGGTCACGAACACCATGTCGATTTCCCACCATCGGTGGCCATGCCTGGCGGAGCGCGAGTCGGCGTGGTGGTTGTTGTGCCATCCTTCGCCATTCGAAATGAGTGCCACGAACCAGTTGTTGCGACTCCGTTCGCCGGTTTCGTAGGTGCGGTAGCCCCAGATATGGGCCGCCGAGTTGACCGACCAGGTGATGTGCCAGACCACGACGGTGCGCACGAAAACACCCCAGATCAGCAGGCTGGCGCCGAACCGCGCGGCCTCGGCGATGGTGCCGCCGAGCAGAAGACTGGCCGCGCAGCCAGCCAGAAAGAACGTCGCCCATGAACCCAGCAGTATCATCGGATACAATGGCGTACGTTCCATCTTGCGATAGAACGGATCGCGCAGGATGTCCTTCGCGTAACGGTCATAGATACCAAGACGGGAAAGATCGTCGTTCTCCAGCAGCATCCAGCCGACGTGGCCCCAGAGGAAATTGACCAGCGGTGAATGGGGATCGTCTTGCCGGTCGGCGTGCTCATGGTGCCGCCGATGCACCGCTACCCACCGCGCCGGCGTGTCCTGCATGGAACACACGGCGAGAACGGCGAAGCCATGCTCCAGCCATTTTGGACAGACCAGGCCACGATGTGTCAGCAGCCGGTGATAGCACAGGTTGATGCCGAGGCTGCCGAACACGTAGAGCCCGAGACCGGCCAGCGCGACCCCGGTCCAACTGAAGGACCACGGCAGCAGCGCGAGCAGGGCCAGCAGATGGTAGACTCCGACGGTGATCGCGTAGGACCAGACGATTCGGTGCCGATCCACCGCCGCGGGTAACGGCAGGCGGTCTGTGGTGGGCTGAAAGCTGGCTGTGGACTGGGGGATGCTCACACAAGGTCTTTCGAACGGTTGCAGCCTGCTGGAACGATTTCACAATGAACAGACGCGCTCGGGCGCGCGGTCTGCAACGGGTTTATCGCACAGACGAGCCTGGTATCGCCACCGTCGACTAAACGATCGCGGCGCTTTTTAGACGATTGGTGTCGCGACGACGTGCTGTCGGTATGCCGCTCGCTGGCACAACCGGTCGTACCAGGCGCGCAGAGCCGGCATCTCCGGTCGGGTGAGACCCTGGTAGTCCATGCCGAACCAGCGGTGTGCATGCACACCCCAGGGGATATCGCAAAGGGTGAAGTCCGCACCGGCGATGTAGTCGTGACGGCTCAGCCTGGCGTCGATCATCCGCCATGCGCGGGTGGTTTCCTCGATCGATGCCGCGACCGCCTTCAGGTCCCGCTTGTCCGCCGGGGTGCGCACCAGACCCCAGAACACCCCGCCCATGGGCCGGTTGAGCACGGTCTGCTGGGCATCCATCCAATGGTCGATGTTGGCGCGGGCATGCGGCGTTTCCGGCCAAAGCGCTGAACCGGAGGCGTGCACCTGCCCGAGGTAGCGCAGGATCGCGTTGCTCTCCCACAGGGTGAAATCGCCCTCCTGCAAGGTCGGCACCAGCCCGGTGGGGTTCATCGCTCGGTATTCCGGCGTATCGGTCTTGCCGAACGCGCCGCCAACATCGATCCGTTCGAACGGCAGGCCGAGCTCGCCCAGGACCCAAAGCACTTTCATCACGTTGCTGGAGGTGTTTCGACCCCAGACGATGCGGTGTGCGGTTTCACTCATGATTTCCCCCTGTTCATACTGGCATCGCTTCCGCCAGGACGCGACCGCGGAACTTTGGCGGCAAATCGCCCGGCGTGAGCAAATCGACGGGCACACCAGGGAGGTCCTGCAATCCCCCCAGGTCGAACAGCGTCGCGCCCGGCGGCGGGTCCGCGTCCGGATCTGGGAACCCCAGGTTAAAGCGGCCGACATCAACCGGCAACTTGCATCGCCCGAACAGCCGGGGCAAACGGAAACGATGCAGCGTCGCCCACCCCGAACCCTCGCCGTGCTGGTTGCCCTCGGAGCGGCGGCCGCGCTCGGCATCGCCTACGCCGCGGAAGTGTGGGGGGAACTGGTGCCCTGCGCGCTTTGCCTGGTGGAGCGCTGGCCATACCGGGTGGTTGTCGTGCTGGGCGTGCTTGCCGCGATCGCGCCGCGCGGCCTTGTCAGGACCCTGCTGGCGCTCGCCATCATCTGTCTGCTGGCCGATGCCGCAGTCGCCGCGGTGCATGTCGGGGTGGAGTTGCACTGGTGGCCCAGTCCGCTGCCGGAGTGCGCCGCGCCGCACCTCAGCGGCAGCTCGATCACCGAGCGGCTGGCGTCGATGCCGGCTCGCCCGGGCAAGCCGTGCGATGAGCCGAGTTTTCTGATCCCCGCCATTCCGCTGTCGATGGCGGCGATGAACCTGCTGTTCGCCCTGGCATTCGCCGTGGTGCTGACCATCTCGCTGGCGGTGCACAGGAGCAGGCGATGACAGGAGCACGGCGCGGAACGGGCGGACTTCCGGGAGACCCGAGTGCGCGGGAACTTACCGAACGGATGATTCGGGTGGATCACGCCGGCGAGTATGGCGCCACGCGGATCTATGCCGGGCAGCTTGCGGTGTTGGGGCGGCGCGGCCAGGGCGACCTGATCCGCCATATGCAGGCGCAGGAGCAACAGCATCTGCGCACCTTCGACGCCATGATCGCGGATCGTCGCGTCCGGCCGACCGCGATGCTGCCGTTCTGGCACCTCGCCGGCTTCGCGCTTGGTGCGGTGACGGCGGCGCTGGGCGAAAAGGCCGCCATGGCGTGCACCGTGGCGGTCGAGGAAGTGATCGACGGCCACTACACCGCGCAGCTTGAAACGCTGGGCGAGATCGAGGCCCACGGCGGCGCCGAACCCGAGCTGCGGCAGACCGTGGAAGCGTTCCGTGCCGAGGAACTGGAGCACCGGGACACCGCACTGGAGCAGGGTGCGGAGCAGGCCCCCGGCTATCGGCTGCTGTCCCGTGTCATCAAGGCCGGCTGCCGCGCCGCGATCGCCATCAGCGAACGGATCTGACAGCCGGTTCCGGCGCGAACATCGCGGTTCGGCAATCTTCCTGATGTCGCCACATTTCGGACCGGCTTTCGACGCGATGCGGGATGAATATACCGTCATGACTTTCCCGATCTCATCCCGATGCGCCGGTCTCTCTTGTTAGCCGGTCTTGCCTGGATCCTTCCCGTCCGGTCGCAGCCGGCGATCGCCTCCGGTCTGCTTGACTATGCGGCCAGCGCGCTTGCGGGGCTGATCGATGGCGCCCGCCAGCAGGCGATCGCCGACGGCGTGCGGCCGATTCCGCCGGGTGTGTATCGCTCTCTGCTCGGCTATTTTCCGGCGGCGCTGCTCCTGAAGTGCCGGTTCGCGTCTGGTGAGGCGAACGCTTTGACCTTGCCGGCGCTCGCATTCTCGTACGGCGACGCGACGGCGATCACGCTCGGCGATGTCGTGCTGTTCAAGAATGAGCGGATTGCCGAGACCGACCTGAAGGTTTGGGCGCATGAGTTGACCCACGTGATGCAATACCAGCGGTGGGGCATCCAGGGGTTCGCCGAACGCTACGTCCGCGACAGCAGTGGCGTGGAGAGGGAGGCGATCGACAATGCCAATCGTTTCGCCGCATGGCTGCCCCGGCGCGGCCTGCCGCCGGTGGCCCCGCAAGGGTAGCTGCGCCGGCTTTCCGTCCGCGCCGCTACCCAGATGCCGGTGCGACGGTAAAACTAATCCTTCGCCGGCAACCTTTCGTTAACCATTTCGTGGCTCTCATGGCGATCCGTCCCCCCGAGGTTCGCCGCGCATGTCTGAACTGGCTCTTGATCCCCCTGGCACGGTCCAGCCACCGCGGCGGCCGAATGACAGCGTTCGTGACGCGCTTATGGAGAGCCGTCAGCGCTGGCGGCATCTGGTCGCCCTGGCGACCGACCTTGCGTTCGAAACCGACGCCGAGGGCCGCTTTGTCCTCATGATGCCTGAGACCGCGCTCGGCTGGCCGGCTGGCTCGTTGATCGGCCAGCGGTCGGAGAGCCTGATCGCCGATGACGGCGCTGGTGCACGCATCAACCCGTTCAACTCTACCGTGGAGGCACGCAGGCAACGCACCTGGCTGCGACGTGCCGACGGCGGGTTGGCCATGATGACCGTGTCGGCCACGCCGCTGCATGACGGCGCCGGCCGGGTCATCGGTGCGCGCGGGGTCGGCATCGACATGACCGACGCGGATGCGCAGTCGTCAGAGATCGCCGGCCGGCTTCGGCGGGCGCAGGCGCTGGACCACATCCTTACGCGCGTGGGGCAGGAAGCCGACACCGACAGCAAGATGGACGCGGCGCTCTGGGCGCTGATCCACGCGCTGGGTGCCGAGGGTGCGGCGGTGATCGGCGCGGTGTCCGACGAGGCCAAGATCGAGGTACTGCACGAATGCGGCCCTGGTGCGTCCGCGGTGCTGGAAGCGGCGATCGGCCTGGTGACGGGCGCCGCATCCGAACCGGGTCACATCACCAACCGCGATGGCCGCATGATTCTGGCGGTCGGCTGCGAAACCCGCTTCGATCCACGTGCCGCGCTGGCAATCTGGCGTTCCTCCAGGTCCCGTCCCTGGGATGAGGAAGACACCGCGCTGGCCGGGGCTGCTGTCGGTATTGTGCGGATGGTCCTGGAATATGAGGCGCTGCAGCGGGAAATGGCGCATCAGGCCCGCACCGACCCGCTGACTGGCCTGCTCAACCGCCGCGCCTTCGTCGAGGAGATGCGCCGCCAGATTGCCCGGCTGGACCGCGAATCGGAGCCCGGAACGCTGATGTTCGTCGACCTGGACGCGTTCAAGTCGGTCAACGACCGGCTCGGTCACGCGATGGGCGATCAGGTCCTGGTTCATCTCGCCGATATCCTGCGAAGGCTGGTCCGGCCATTCGATCTGATCACGCGCCTGGGTGGCGACGAGTTCGCGGTGTGGCTCAGCGGGGCGGATCACATGACTGCCGCGGAACGCGCCGATCACCTGTGCAAGAACGCGTCGGAGGAGTTGCAGGGGCGTCTTTCGGAGGCGTTTCCAAAGCTTGGCGTTTCGGTCGGGATCGCCACCCGCCGGGTCGGCAGCCTGGAGTCGATCGAGGATCTGACGAAGCGGGCCGACATGGCGATGTATGAAGTGAAACGAAGCGGCCGGCGCCACTGGCGGGTCTCGCTGCTGGACGGCGACTGATGGATGCGAATGAGGCAATCCGCGTCCGCCAGGGTGCTTCGGCCAGCACCAGTCCGGAAATCCTGCGGGCGCTGGCGAATGACCCCTCGGTGACCGTGCGTGCCAGCCTGGCGTTGAACCCCGCGCTGCCGGAACAGGTCAGCGCCATCCTGGCCGCGGATACCGATGCGCGGGTGCGGAAGATCCTGAACCGCAAACTGGCGGCGCTGACGCCAAGCCTGACCGGGGAAGCGCGGGAACGCATGCAGCGCGACGCGGTTGCCAACCTGACGGCGATGGTCGCCGAAGCGGGCCTGCGCGTGCGTATCAACCTGGCCGAAGCGGTCAAGCTGCTGCCCGACGGGCCGCGCGATACCGTGCTGCGGCTGGCGCACGACCCCGAGGTGATGGTGTGCGGACCGGTGATCCTGTTCTCGCCGATGCTGACCCAGGAAGACCTGGCGATGTTGATTGCGACGGCGCCGCCGCCATCGACCATCACGGCGATCGCGAGCCGGCCCAAGATCAATGTCACGGTGTCGGATGCCATCGTCGGCACCGGCGACACCGTGGCGATCAGCGCATTGCTGGCCAACCCGACGGCGCAGATCCGCGAGGCGACGCTGGACTCGCTGGCGGCCCAGTCCGAGGAGCAGACCGACTGGCAGGCACCATTGGTGCGCCGGCCGCATCTGCCGCCTCGCGCGCAGCGGTTGCTGTCGGAGATCGTCACCGGTCATCTGCTGGAGGTGCTGGCGGCCCGCGAGGACCTCGACCCGAAGGTGGCGCAAACGTTGCGTTCGACGCTGGAAGCGGCGCTGCCCGTCCAGCCTGTGCCGCGACAGGCTGATGAAGGCCCTCGATTGGCGCTGGTTCGGGCCCAGGCTTTGAAGCAGACAGGCAAGCTCGACGACGAGGCGATTCTGGAGGCGCTGCGCCGTAACGCCGGGAAGGAAGCGATTGCCATGCTGGCGGTGAAGGCGGGGGTGCCGGTCGCCGTGATCGAACGCGCCTGCGCCCTGCGGAGTGCGAAGGCGATTGTCGGCCTCGCCTGGAAAGCCGGACTGACGGTCAGGACCGCGGTTGTTCTGCAGGTGGCGCTGGCCCACCTGCCGCCGGACCTGGTGCTTGGCGCGGGACAGGAAAAGACGTTTCCGCTGACCGACGACGAAATGCGCTGGCAGCTGGCATTCCTCGACGTCCCGGAACGTGGCGTCCGCGCCTGGGTGCCGCGACGGTTGGGGGAGTAGCAACGGTGTGGATTATTGATGCAGGATCACGTCGAAAGCAGTGTCGAGAAAAACCAGTTGGACCGACCCGAGAGACTCACACTGAACGCTGAACCAAACCGGCGTGTCGCGTTTCTAGAGCGTCTTCACCCTGACTGCGCAGGTTGAAAACGCTCTATCCCTTTGTTTGATCGCATGATTCACGCGCTTCGAACGTTCCCCTCGCGTTTCGTCAGTTTGGCTGACGCCAACGAAACGCTGGCCGCCGAGCACGATCATGTTCCATGATGCGCGATACTGGCAGACCGCCAAACGGTTTCGCTGAGCATCTGGCACGTATCTCGCCGTTAACCGTTTGTTAACCATTTTCTGGGACAATAGGGCCTGAGGAGATCTGTTCCAATGGTCGCGGTCTTGAGAATCAGGTCGGCTGTTCGACGAACCGCCGATGCGCCGCCACCAATCGGCAGATCGCTGTTCGGATTTGGATAGAGCGTGACTGTGCAGGTTGAAAACGCTCTATCCCTTTGTTTGATTGCATGATTCACACGCCTTGAACGTTCCCCTCGCGGTTCGTCAGCTTGGCTGACGCCAACGAAACGCTGGCCGCTCACCGTGATCATGCTCTAGCAGGACGATCAATCCAGATGCGAACAATGATGAAGGCGCAGGAGCCGGCAGCCCACCAGGGCGACAGCCCGAAGCTTGGGCGCACGGCGCTCATCGTGGTTTTGGGTATCGCATTTATCGCTTCGACCGCGTTTCTTTTCCTCCTTTATGATTTGCCGCGACAACAGCGAACCGCGAGCGGTTGGGTGGACCACACGCTTGAAGTGCTGAAGGTGGCGACCAGCCTCGATGCGGATTTTGCCATGACGATTGGCGAGGCGCGCGGCTTCATCATCGACAAGCGAGCCGATAGCAGCGGGCGATTCGAGGCGGCCACGCTTCGGGTGTCCGGCGACATCGCCAGTCTGCGGTTTCTCACCTCCGATAATCCGGTGCAGCAGTCGACACTTGCCCGAATCGAGCCGATGATCGTTGCCCGGTTCGGGCTGTTGCGCGACCACATCGAGGCGGTGAGCGCCGGGGAGGCCGTTGGCAGCCCCCACATCGCCTCACTGCGGGTGGCCGGTCAGCGGTTGACTGAACAGATTGCCGCGGTCGCCGACGAACTCAAGGCGGAGGAGCTGCACCTGCTCGCCGTTCGCCGTGCCACTCCACGTCGACTCGCAAGGCTGTGGGGAGGCGTTTCGCTTGCCTGCGGCATCATGGCCGCCGCGAGCGGGTTGCTGGGTTTTGGACTGCTGATGTTTCGCACCCGGAGAGGCGAGCACATGGCTGAACTGCGTCAGCTCAATGCCGGGCTCGAGGAGAGGGTAAAAGTCCGCAATGCCGAGTTGTCGGCGAGCGAGGCGGGTTTTCGACTTTTGGCGGAAGATCTTCAGGTCAGCGAATCGCGTTACCGGCTTCTCGCGGACAGTACGAACGACCTGATCATCTGCCAGCAACTCGACCTGCGACGCACCTACGCGTCGCCGGCGTGCCGCATCATCCTGGGGTACGAACCTGAAGAGATGCTGCGAGACAAGACGTCGGCCGCTGTCCACCCTGAGGATACGGAGACGGTGGATGAGGCGGTGCACCAACTCACGGTGGGAACGGCCGAACGGACGCTCCTCACCTATCGCGCGCAGCACAAGTCGGGGCATTGGGTCTGGGTCGAAGTGACGGTCAGCCTGGTCCGCGACCAAAGTACGGGCGAACCGGCCTCCCTCGTTTGCTCGATGCGCGACATCTCGGAACGTCATGCCCATGCCGACCAGTTGCATATCTCCAACGTGCGGCTGGAGCGCCTCGCGCGCCATCTGGTAAACGCACGGGATACGGCGGAGCGGGCAAGCCGGGCCAAAACCCGCTTCCTGGCCGGGATGAGCCACGAGTTGCGCACACCCCTGAACGGCATCCTGGGTTACGCCCAGTTGTTGCGGATGGAAGGCGGGCTGAATGACGCGCAGGCGGCGCGGGTCGACGCCATGCTGGATGCAGGCAGGCACCTGCTGGAAATGATCCATTGTGTCCTCGACATGTCCGAGATCGAGGTCGAACGGTTCGCATTGCAGCCGGCCGATTTCGACCTGCATCGACTGGCGAGCGCGTGCCTTGATCTGGTCCGTCCGACCGCGGAGGCAAAGCCGCTGGTGCTCAGCCTTTCGATCGCACCGGGTGTGCCGGTCCATGTCAGGACCGATCCGACCCGGCTGCGCCAGGTGTTGCTGAACCTGCTCGGCAATGCGGTGAAGTTCACGGCTCGGGGTTCGGTGGAGCTGCGCGTGCTGACGACGCAGGATGGCGGGGAACTGCGGTGCGAGGTGGTCGACACAGGCCCGGGAATACCGCCTGGACAGCGCCGGCGTTTATTCCAGGACTTCGAGCGCCTCGATACCGACGCCACCCGCACCGGTGAAGGTGCCGGGCTTGGCCTGTCCATCGCAGCACAACTCGCGGCCCTGATGGGCGGGCGCATCGGCCATGCCCACAATCCGGCGGGTGGCAGCGTGTTCTGGCTGGAGTTGCCTTTGGTGACCAGCACCAAAGCCACGCCATTGGCGCTCCCGGCGCCGGTCGAGGACGTGGCGCTCGCCGACCCGACGCCGCGATCGGAGCGCATTCTGAACGTGCTTGTCGTCGACGACATTGCCATGAACCGCGATATCGCCAGTTCCTTCCTGCGCGTGGCCGGCCATCAGGTCACCTGTGTGGAAGGCGGCCGAGAGGCGATCGTGGCGGTATCCACCACGGATTTCGACGTCGTGCTGATGGATGTGCGCATGCCGGAAATGGACGGGCTTGAGGCGACGCGCCGGATTCGCATGCTCAGGGGTGCGCGTGGGCGGGTTCCGATCGTGGCCCTGACCGCCCAGGCGTTCGCCGATCAGGTGACGGAATGCCGCGACGCCGGCATGGACAGCCACCTGGCGAAGCCGTTTGACGCGGACACCCTGCTTGTCGCGGTTGTCCGCGCGACCGCCGCGGAGCCTATGCCTGTTACCCCGGCAATCAGGAGCATCATGACAATGTCTGTGACAGTCCCAGGCCCTGGGACAATCCCCGGCCGTGGGACAATCCCGGGTTCTGGGACAATCCTGGACTCTGGGACAATCCCTGGCCCTGGGACAATCCCTCCCGTTACGCCGTCGGGCGACCCGGAACTGTCGGTTTTCGACCTGACAGCCTTCGAACGGACCGCGCAGTTCCTCGCCCCTGAGGCGGTTTCGTCCTATTTTCGGGACATCGGCGAACGCGGGGAGGCCTTGTTGCGAGGACTGAACGGGCCGGATGCCCTTGGCGACGTGGGGACCGAGCTTGCCGAGGCGGCGCATGGCCTGGCGGGGAGCGCGGGGATGTTCGGCTTTGCGCGGCTCGCTTCCGCGGGTCGCCATTTCGAGCGGGCGGTGCAGACCGACGCGGCCGAGACACCCGAACTTGCCGCTCGCCTCAGGATTACACTGGAGGCGACGCTGCAGGTCATTCGCGACCGCGCCTCGGTCGCCGTGCCAGCCTGAACAAGGCGCCACGCCAAGCGCCCGGGGCCTTTGGTTCGCGGCTGATCGATCAGCCGCGTTCGCCGGGAACCGCCGGGAGGGCAGCAGGCTACCGTTTGATCAGCGTGCCTGGCCCGGCCTCGGTAAACAGTTCCAGCAGGCAGGCGTGCGGGACGCGGCCGTCCAGGATGACCGCGGCTTTGACACCCTGACGCACGGCCTCCACGCAATTTTCCACTTTCGGGATCATGCCGCCGGTGATGGTGCCGTCGGCGATCCGCTCCTCGACCTCGGCCAGGGTTAGCGAGGGGATCAGCTTCTTGTCCTTGTCCAGCACGCCGGGCACGTCGGTCAGCATCAGCAGCCGGGTCGCGTTCAGCGCACCCGCCACCGCCGCCGCCACGGTGTCGGCGTTGATGTTGTAGGTCTGGCCGTCGGCGCCGATCCCCACCGGGGCAATCACCGGCACCAGGCCGCCGCCGG
>JAQGHW010000885.1 GCA_028291505.1 Rhodopila sp.
GCGCTGCGATCAGGCGGCCGTTACGCCGCCATCGACGACGAGACCAGCTCCGTTCATGTAGCCTGCATCGTCGGACGCCAGGAACACGATGCCCTTGGCGATATCCTTCGGCACACCAAGGCGGCCCCATGGCACGGACTCCGTCACCACCTGTCGTGCCGCTGATGTGTCGTTGGTCCCCGCCCTTTGAGCGCGGGAGACAAATGTCTGTTCGCCCATATCGGTCTGGATGACACCCGGATGGATCGAGTTCACGCGGATCCGATAGCCCTTCCGGCCGAATTCCAGCGCCGCCGACTTGGTGAAAAGCGTCACCCCGCCCTTGGTCATCGAGTAAAGTGGATCGAGCGTCGAGCCGACGATGCCGGCAATCGAGGCAAGGTTGACGATGGCACTCCCATGCTCGCTGGATTTCGCGGCCTCCCGCAGGGCCGGAACAGCCAACCTGGTCCCCAGGAACACGCCGGTCATGTTCACCGCCACCAGCTTCTCCCACTCGGCCAGGCTGATCTCCTCGATCCCTTTCCCGACGAACACGCCGGCGTTGTTCACCAGGACGTCGAGCTTGCCAAATTTGCTGGTGGCGAGGTTGACGGCGGCGGCCCAGTCCTCCTGCTTTGTCACGTCCAGATGCACGTAGGCAGCCTCCCCGCCGCCGGCATTGATCGCGGCGACGGTCTGCCGACCCCGCTCATCCAGCACGTCGCCGATCACCACCTTGGCGCCGCCCTCTGCCATCAACTGCGCGGTCTCCCCGCCGATACCGCGTGCGGCGCCGGAGATCAGGGCGACCTTGCCATCAACACGATTCATAATTGCAACTCCATTTTCCTGGACCAATGAACGCAGTGATTCGCATCGATGGTGCCAAGTCAACTGCGGCTCAAGCCTGGAGGGAAAAGCTTATTGAGGTCTTAGGCAGCCCCTTCTCGGCGCGCTGCTACCGAGCCGGATAGTCTTTCCAGAGCCATTCAAGCGCCGATGGCAGGGTTTGCGCGACAGTCGGGCGGTCGACGTGCCCGGCGTTGCGCGCGAAGACGAACTGATAGTGGTAGCCCTTGGCGGCAAGCACCGTTGCCATCCTCTCGTCTGCCAGGACCCAGTCGTGCATGCCGTCGGGCATGATCGCGGCCGGGTAGAACAGGTCATGGTCGCCGACCTCGAACCAGAACCGAATGGGCTTCGGCGGACTGCTTGTGATCAGCGGGGCGCCCGCGGATGACTTCGCCGGTGTCACGGTGTTGACGGTGACGCTGAGGTTGGGACCAGCTGGACCTGGCCAGGCGTCGTGATACTCCCACGCGCCGCCGCGCAGCGAGGTGTCGTGCGGCCATTGCTGGTTTACCATGGTCGGTGAGTAGGCGAGCACCCGGTGGTAGAGTTCTGGATGGAACCAAGCCATCGTGAAGGCTGCGGCCCCGCTCGAACTGATCCCCATGGTCGCGCGGCCG
The DNA here is from genome assembly GCA_028291505.1 of Rhodopila sp. Taxonomy (GTDB): domain Bacteria; phylum Pseudomonadota; class Alphaproteobacteria; order Acetobacterales; family Acetobacteraceae; genus Rhodopila. Next base: position 1,452 of record JAQGHW010000885.1, read on the forward strand.
TCAGGGTTCCGCGTCAGCCTGACGCCGGCATTCTTCTCCACCAGCGGAAGCACCTCGCGCTCCACCCACTCCGCATATGTGCCGGAGACCGCGTCATACTCCCGCCCCCGCTCGCTGCCCTGGGCATCCTGTCCTCCCGCAGCGATGCCGATGGCGACCATCGGCGGTAGGCGGTGTTGCTGGATGAGGTTGTCGAGCGTGGCGAACAGGTCCCGGCCCGGATAGGAGCCGGTCGCCCCGCCGTCCCCGAAGACGATAAAGGGGGCCTCTGTGCCGGGCACATACTGTGCGGGAACGTAGACGTCGATTGTGCGCTCCCAATTTCCGGGATGGCTTGTGGTCACGATCAAGTCTGACGGATCGCCCGGCGCGTGATGCGAGGCGTAGATGGAGCCGTTGCGGCAGTTCGCCGGATCGTCGCGGATCATCCCGGGGTTGTAGACGACGCTGTCTTTGGACGAGATGGTGAAGGAGTGGATCGTCCCGTGTGGGACGTTGTCCTGCGCGACGGTTTCGGGTGCGGCCTTGTGTGTCGGCCCGATGATGAAGTTTCCCTCGGCCCCCCCGGGTGGCAGCATTCCGTTGGAAAGCTCCGTCGCGTGTGGGTAACGCGGGTTCGACGGGTCTCGGGTGGGTGGGGAGGTGTCCAGGTCCATGCCCGTCGGATCGATGAAGAACGGAGCGGACCGGTCGGTCGTGTTGGCGCCGGCAGGAACGGAGGCGCCCGCGCCGACGCAAGCTGGCTGAGCCATCGCGGCCGGACCAATGTATGCAGCCGCAAGCAGTGCTCCGGCCATGATGGCGGACCGATTCTTCATTTTTGGCTTGCTCCCTTACCGGCAGACACAGCTTGCGCTCAGAAATTGATACCGGCTCGCGATTCGGTCGGTCAAATCGCCTTCGGGATTGGCGAGCCATGACGCCCACATCCGCTCCCGCCACCTCTTCGCACAAGGGGCAACAGGAACGCAGCGTTTTGCGGACAGCGACGCCAAGCACGCCGGGCTTGCGTCGGTGGAATGGCGCGGCGCCAGGACGGCAGCGCAAACCAGCAGAACGCCCATTCGCGCGAAATCGCACGGTGAACAAATCCTGGCTCTTCGGCCCAACCAGGCGCCAGACACACGCCCGCCCGAAGTTACCGCGGCTGACTCGTCACGCAGCTCGAACGAGGCTGAGCTCGACGCCCTTGCCCCGTACTTCGGCCTCCTCGAATTCGGCGGCGGTGATCGCCCGGTCGAGAGCGGCGCGCAACTCCTTGGCCGTCTCCAGCGTCAACTCGATCCCCGCCCGCGCACCGGGGTCGAGGTCCGTGTTGATGAAGTCGAGCGTGATGACGTCGCCCAGCGGCGCATGGCGCGCGTGGTCATAGGCAACCACCGCCTGCGTTAGCGGGAACCATTGGTCCCCGCGTTTCGCCATGCCCTCCGCGCGTGCGATCTCGATAATCGAAGTGCACATGTTCGAACCTCCTATTTCGCCAGATACTTGCCGAAGAAGGCCCATATCTTGTTCCACCCGTCCATTGCCTGTTCGGGGCGATAGAGCGGCCGGTGCCAATAGAAGAAACCGTGGCCGGCGCCATCGTAGCGGTGGAATTCGTAATTCTTGCCGGCCTTCTTGAGTTCGGCCTCGTGCTGGTTCACCTGCTCGGGGCTCGGTGCGCGGTCGTCGTTGCCGAACAGGCCGAGCAGCGGGCAGCTGAGGTCCTTGGTCATGTCGATCGGCGCGACGGGCGTCTTCGCGTTGAGCTCCTCCTTGCCCATCACCACGCGGCCACCCCATTGTTCGACGACGGCGTCGACGTCCTTTTTCTGGCAGGCATAGATGAAAGCGTGTCGGCCGCCCGAGCAGGAGCCGATGAGACCGACTTTGCCATTGTTGTCGGGCTGCGCGCGCATCCACTTCACGGCGGCTTCGGTATCGCCGACCATCTGGGAGTCAGCGATGCCGCCATCGGCGCGCACCTTGGCGGCCACGTCGTCAGGGTTGCCGTCGCTGCCACCACCCTCGCGCTCGTAAAGGTTGGCGCAGATCGCGAGATAGCCGTGATGCGCAAACCGACGGGTCGTTTCGATGTAGAGCTCACTCCAGCCCGGGAGATGGTGGATGAGCACGACGCCCGGAAATGGGCCTGGACCAGATGGCCGGGCCACGTAAGCCGTTATCGGCGTTCCTTTGTCGCCTTTGAGGGTCACGTTCTCGCAGGTCATGCCTCGGTAAAATGACATCGATCTTCCTCCATGGGCCTGGGTTTTGGGCCTCCATCCATCGGCCCATCGGGGCGCCGCGCCGTCATCGACAAGCGGGGATGAACTCGCTTTGCCGCCCGAGGGCGCCGCACCGCCATTATTCGACGATCGCATACCGGACGCAATCCACGACCCACAAAGCCGTCCTCACCGGGCATCACCGGACGGATACGGTCGCACCGCAACATCGTCTCACTCAAACGCGTATTGTGCATCCCGCGGCAGATGCGCCAGACATACCTGCCATAGCGCGCCATGACCCCGCTGACTGCCCAGCATGTCCGACACCCACACTGCAGGCCGGATCGCACCAAGCAATGCGGTCACCACCGCTTTGCCACGGCTGGGCTGGATCACATGCGGCACCGCACCACCGTGGCCTCGACCCGGCTGCGTTCATGGGTGGAAAGAAACCGTTGCACCTGCTGATCACGGCTGCGGCGCGCGCGCTCGGGCGATCCTCTTGGGCGCATTGAAGAGGCCGTAGCTCACGCGCGGTGTGTCGTCGCCGAAGGTACGGGGTATCCGCCGCAGCATCGGAACCACACCCGTCAGGAAGTCGCCCCCCACTGCCGACGTCATGATGCAGCCGCTC
>JAQGHW010000634.1 GCA_028291505.1 Rhodopila sp.
CGGGGTGCCCGACAAGGCGATACGATACCCGCACACAGCGCTGGCGCAGGACGTGTTCGACTCTAAGATCGCGGATTCCGGGTATGTCTTGGTGGCAAGTAGTGCGGGCACCGAACGCGGAACCGACGAGATTGGCATGTTGCACGATAATCACCGTCTTTATCGGCGAATGCCTTGAGCTTAACCGAGACAGTTAATCGGTTCGGTTCCTCATGCCAATCGGCGCGTCTTGAGCGGCACTTGATGCCCCGTCGTCTTTATTCACGCGCCAAGCGCCGTGTGGTCAGCACGTCTTCTATCTGCTGCCGCAGCGCCGGTAAGTCGTCCCTGACAGTACGCCAGACAATATCCCAGTCCACATCGAAATACTCATGGATCATCTTGTTGCGCATACCGCGCATCTCGATCCAGGGTAATTCGGGGTGGCTGACTACGAATTCAGGGAGCATGAGCTGAATTCTGCTCGCTGCTTCACCAATGATCTCGATATTGCGGACGACAGCGTCTTGTGTTTGCTCACTATGGCGCAGCGAGGCGGCGCTATCCAGATGTTGGATGTAGCGGGTCGCCCGATGAATTGCCTGCATAATGTGTTCCAGGTAGTCCTCAACACGCTCCGGATGCGTCACAGCGGCTGAGCCTGCTCCAGCACCCGTTCACGAAACTTCGTCGACAAGAATGTGGGAGTGAGCACCGAAACGCGCACGCCCAGCAATTCTTCCGCTTCATGTTCCAAGCGAGCGAGCGTGAACAAGGTTGTTGAATCTCCGGGATCGACCAGCAGATCCAGGTCGCTTTGCTCCGTATCGGTGCCAGCCAAAACCGAACCGAAAATTCGCGGGCGGGTCAGGTTGTGGCGGCTGACAAGCTGGCGCAGTTCAACGCGATGGACGGCCAGGGCTTCGGACGGTCTCATGAGTGGATATTAGCGGAAAATTCCGGCAGCTTCAACGGTTCAGTATCCTACGAAGTAGGCTTGGCGCGGTATTGAACAATGCGCAGGACCATGTTGTCATGGAAATGCCCATGTAACGATCGCGAGCGATCCATCAGTGCGGGCGATCGTGCTGGGGCGGTTGGGCCGTCGTTTCGATAGGTGAGGCATGGCGCAATCGGGGCGACAGAGACGCGATCATCGGGTATCGCCGCTCGCGGCCGGTCGGGAAGCCAGGAAAGCCGTTGGGGTCAGCACGGGTATGCCGCGGAACGGATGCAGCGCCAACAGATCGTTGTCCCCGGTCACGATCGCGCCCGCTGACCCGTTCGCCGCGAGTTCCAGGAATTTGTCGTTCTTTGGATCACGGCAAGTCCGGACGACGTGGATGATCTGCACCCGCTCCGCGATGCGTCCGAAGAGGCGAAGGAACGTCTGGCGTTCCTCGATGGTTACGTATGCGTCGAATTTTGGCCGGCCCAGCACATCGGCCAGTTCCATGAGCGTGGCATCCGACGCCAGTATGCGATCTTCAGAGACCGCCAGACGAACCGCCCGGGCGGGCGCGGAATCTGGTAGAAGCAACCGGCTGACAAGCGCGTTCGTATCGAGGACGACGCGCAGCCTTTCGATCATTCAGCGAGCATTTCGGCGAGCTTTTCCGCGGTCAGCCCGTTGGCGACCGCCCGCTGGCCGATCCGGTCGCAAAAGCGCTCGAACTCGTCCACGTTGATCGCGCGCAGCCGGTCGTACTCGCGGGCGGACAGAACAACCGCGATATCACGGTTCTGGCGACGAATGGTAATCGGCTCGCTCTGGGCGCTGTCGAGCAGTGCGCCCAAGTTCTGCTTGGCCTCGGTCGCGGATATCGTGCGCATGGCTCGAGACCTCCGATGGTCAAAATAGACAAATTGGACAAATCTGCAAGGGATTTGCTGGGCAGGCTGCTCTGGCGTGGTCACGGCACCGGATCGGACATCGTCGATACGGGAACGGGAGCCCTGGACATTGGCACCACCCAAAACGCAGCGTAACCTTTCGGAGAGCAGGAGGAACCCACCATGCCCGACAGCTATCCGCTTCCCGAATCCAACCTCGCGGCGCTTGGTTTCGCCGCCAAGCCGCTTGATCACCTCGATGCGCTGATCCAGTCGCACATCGCGGAGGGTCGCTATGTTGGCGCGCAAATCGCACTCGCCCGTAACGGTAAGCTTGGGCTGTTCCGCACCTACGGCGACGCCAAGACCGAAGGCGGCACCATACCGGCAACGAACGAAACACTGTTTCTGCTGTTCAGCCAGACCAAAGTGCTGACGTCTTCCGCCGTCTGGACGCTGGTCGAGGAAGGCAAGCTGTCCTTCATGGACAAGGTTTCCGACTTTCTGCCGGAATTCGCGGCCCGCGGCAAAGCGGACATCACCCTGCAGCAGGTCATGACCCACCAGGGCGGCTTTCCGAACGCTGACGTGACCCAGGCGACGTGGACCGACCACGCCCTGATGCGCGCGCAGGTGTGCGACTTCTCGCTGGAATGGACGCCCGGCACTCGCCTGCAATACCATGGCCGAGCGGCGCATCTGGTGCAGGCGATGGTGATCGAGGCGGTTACCGGCCAGGACTACCGCGACGTGATCCGCCAACGGGTGACCGAACCCCTGGGCCTGGGCAACGACATCTTCGTCGGTGTGCCGGAAGCCCAGCAGGTGCGCTGCGCCGACACCTATGCGCCGGAGAAACGTGATAACTCCGCTGCCTTCCGTGCCGCCGGGCTGCCGAACGGCGGCGGGTATGCCACTGCCCGGGGCATGGCCGCATTTTATCAGATGCTTGGGCATGGCGGGCGGCTTGGAAACACGCGGCTGTTCTCGCCTCGGCTGGTTGCCTACGTGTCGCGCAACCACACCGAGGAGAGCCCGGACCACGCGATGACCGGCATCCCGATGCATCGCGGCCTGGGTCCGCATGTGCGGGGTGACAGCGACCGGATCCGCGGGCTGGGCACGATCGGCGCGCCGGTGACGTTCGGACATGGCGGGGTTGGATCGTCATACTCGTGGGCGGATCCGAGCAGCGGGGTTTCGTTCACTTACCTGACGAACTTCGTGAGCCCCGATCCGTGGCATTCCGCTCGGTTGGACCGGGTGGCGAACCTGGTCCACGCGGCGATCGACTGAGTCATCGCGTCGGCGTTACCCCAGCGGCGCGGCGAGCGCGGTTGGGGTGGCCGATGCGATCAGCCAATCCCGGAACAGCGCGATCTTGGGCGCGTCGGCGGAGGCCTCCGGCGTAACGACATAGTAGCCGGCGTCGCGCGGCAGTTCGGTGTCGAAGGGTGCGACAAGACGGCCGGCGGCGATGTCGGCCTCCACCAAATGCGACCTTCCAAGCGCAATGCCGAGGCCTTCCACGGCCGCTTGGATCGCCATGAAACCCAGATCGAAGCTCAGGCCGCGCCGCGCTGCGATCGCGTGCGGCAGACCGGCGGCCGTCAGCCACAGATTCCACTCGTCCCGCGGAAGCGATGTGTGCAGCAGCGTGTGGTGCGCGAGATCGGCCGGCTGCCGCAGCGGGTTGGCACCATTGAGCAGCGCTGGCGAACAGACCGGAAAGAGCCGCTCCGCCATCAGCCAGTGCGCCCGCAGGCCGGGCCAGACTCCCCGCCCGTAACGAACCGCGATGTCGACTTCCTCCCGGTGGAAGTCCACCAGGTGGGTCGAGGTCGTGATCCGGACCTCCATGCCGGGATTGGCGTCCTGGAATGCGGCCACCCGTGAGACCAGCCATTTGGTTGCCAGTGAGGCGGTGGTGCTGACGGTCAGCCGTTCCTCCTGTTCGGCGCGGTGCAGCCTGGCGGTTGCCCGGCGCAGGTCCTCAAACGCGGTGCGGACCGAGGGCAGATAGTCCTGAGCCTGCCGCGTCAACGCCAGCGCGCGGTTTTGCCGGATGAAGAGCTTGATGCCGAGTTGCTCCTCCAGCCGGCGGATCTGATGGCTGATCGCCGTTTGGGTGACGTTCAGTTCGGCGGCGGCGAGGGTGAAGCTCGTGAGCCGAGCGGCAGCTTCGAACGCGCGCAGGCCGTTGAGTGAGGGAAGCAGCATGGCGGCAACTTATCTCATGAGGTTTTATCATGTATAGGGTGACAAAGCATCGTTTGCGAGTTTGCGCCGGAATGATCATGTCCCGGGCTGCTTGATATTCTGGAGATAGCGATGGCCGTCATGACACATGACATTCTGACAGGCATTCCTGCATCCGACCATCCATCGGGTTCGGTTCACTCCAACCCGACTGGGTGGGTTGGACGCACGCTGGGGCGTTGGCGCGAACGGATCAGGGAGCGGCAGGCGTATGCCGCGCTCGATCGCCGTGACCTGAGTGACCTTGGTCTTTCGCGATGGGAGGTTGAGCTCGAACTCGCGAAACCGTTCTGGTGGGGCTAGTTTCGGAACCGCGTGGCTGTGGTGAAATGGGAGCGTTGTTAAAGATTTCTGGTGCGCTGTTGAGACTCTATGATAACAGCGGGGGACAGGAATCTCCGCGGACCCGTGTTCATGAGTGGCTGCCAGGCGTTCGGATTTCCGGCTTTGGGTCGCCTCCGCCCGCTGCTGGGGCTAGGCGTGTGCATGACGCTGATGATCGCGCTGGCGGGCTGTGGCGGTCGCCCCGCGCAGCATGCACGCGTCCAGCACAACCCCTCACGCTACTACCCGCCGCCCGGCCCGACGAGCGATCCGTGGGGACCCTACATCCGGGAGGCTTCGGGCCGCTTCGGCGTGCCTGAACTCTGGATTCGCCGCGTCATGCGCCAGGAGTCGGGCGGGCAGGAGGACGTGATCTCCTGGGCCGGCGCGATGGGGCTGATGCAGGTGATGCCGGACACCTACGAAGGTCTGCGGGGCCGCTACGATCTGGGCGACGACCCGTTCGATCCGCACAACAACATCCTGGCCGGCACTGCCTATCTGCGGGAAATGTATGATCGGTTTGGGTCGCCGGGCTTTCTGGCGGCGTACAATGCGGGCCCGAACCGGTTGGACAGCTACCTGAACAGCGGCAAGCCGTTGCCGGATGAGACGGTCAACTATGTCGCCTCGATCGCGCCGCTGCTGGGGTCGGACAGGCCGATGTCCGGTCCGCTGGCGGTCTATGCCGGTCCGACGACGCGGCTGGCCGCTCGGGGGACGCCGGCCGGGTGCGATCCAGATGCCGCCTACAATCCCAATGGGCCGTGCACACCGCTGCAACCGGGCTACGCGCAGCCGGTCGTCGTGGCGGTTGCGGCGCCGGTATATGCCGGGTCGGGGGCGTGCGATCCGGACGCCGCTTACGATCCAACCCGCCCGTGCCAGCCGTTGCCGGCCGCGCCCGCGGCGGCCGTCGCGCCGGCGGTTGCGTATGCCCCGCCGTCCACCGCCTCACCGGATGCCTGCGATCCCGACGCCGCCTATGATCCGACACGCCGATGCCAGCCGCCGGTCGCCGAACCCAGGACGGTCGTCGTCGCACAAGCGTTGCCGCAACAAGCGCCCCCCGCGCGCACCGGCTACGCGCCCAGCGGCTACGCGGGATCGGTGCGGCCCATTCAGGAAAGGATGGCTCAGCCGGTCGCCTTCGTACCCGGACCGCCGCCCGGACACTGGGCGATCCAGGTCGGGGCGTTCGCCAACCTGGCCACCGCCCAGGCCGCCGCCGAGAACGCCCGTTCAACCCTGCCGAACATACTGCGGACCGCGAAAGTCGTGCTGCCGGCGACGACGCCGCTCGGCAGTCAGGTGGCTTTCCGAGCACGGCTGTTCGGTCTGTCCGCGTCAGCCGCGGCGGATGCGTGTTCGCGGCTCAGCAGCCACGGCGTGAACTGCCTGACCGTGCCGCCGACGCGCGATTCGTTTTAATTGCGCGGAGCATCGGGTCGTTGTTTTCACTGGTCCCGCTGCGTTCGCCGCGCGGTGCGACGAACGCGGCGGGAGGACCACTAGTATCGCCCATCAGAGAAGGGCGATACGTCGTGATTTGCTTGAAGTAGCCGATTCACGCGGCGAATCGTGGTCGCAGTGCGACTCACGCTTCTCTGCGATCGGGTACTAGGCCGTCACGAGAACCTTTTCTCTGGCACTGACGTTCCGCCTTGCAATCGTTCACCCCTAGGTTCTGGACGGTCCCGGCCGTTATTGCTCGCGGCCTGGAACGTAAGACCGGGTTTCAAACTGAGACATTACGGGGCCGCGAAGGCCACCGAGAGATGGTGCTGGACAGACCCCAGGAGCCAGCCGGCTGGTCACGTGCGGCGCTCAGACGGGACATATCTTGACCTTTCGTTCCCGCTTTCGCGCAACCGCCGTCAAGCCTTCCGCCGCATACTGTAGGTCGATGGGCATCTGCCACGGCCACAGCATCCAGGGCATACCAGCCACCACAATTGCCCATTTTATGGTGATTGGAGGACATCAGGGTTCCTATGGCTTTAAAGTAGACCGTCGCGGTCGCGACTGAAAACCTTGTTAGGCTTGGCGTCGAGCGCCTTGCCGCCATACTTCTGGAGCTTGCCAGCGAGCAGCCGGCCATCAAACGCCGGCTGCGCGTCGAACTGGCAGGCGAGGCGGGCGGCGAGATCGTCGCCGCCGAGATGACCAAGCGAATCACAGCGCTGCGATCGGCTCGTTCGTTCATTGACTGGCAGAAGCGCCCGGACTTCGTGCGCGACCTCGATCTCACCCGGACCACGATCGCCGAGAAGATCGCCCAGACGCGCCCCGATCTGGCGCTCGACCTGATGTGGCGGTTCATGGGGCTTGCGGCGCCCGTCTTGAACCGGGTTGACGACAGCAGCGGCGCGGTGGGTGGCGTGTTTCGGGTCGCCTGCGAGGATCTTGGCGTCCTTGCAGCAAAAGCCCGACCGGATCCGAATGCGCTCGCTAAGCAGGTCTTCTCCGCGGTGGTGAAGAACGACTACGGCGAATTCAACAATCTTATCCCAACTACTTTCCCGGCGTTTGGTAAGGCTGGCGCCGCGGCGCTCAAAGCCCGGCTGACCGCCGCGATGTCTGCGCGGACCACATCGGACCGCTATGACAGCCGGGGCGCCACAGTGCGGCGCGCACTACAGGACCTCGCGGACGGCGAGCGGGACGTGGATGGCTACATCGCACTTGTGCCCGTCGAGGACCGAAACCGTCCTGCCGTGGCGGCCGGGATCGGCCGACGGCTTCTCGACGCAGGCCGCGCCGATGACGCTGTGCGGCCTCGCTTCGGCTGCTTTCTGCGGCGCAGATTGGGGTTGATGTTGGGAACCGTGCCGCGATTGAAGATCGCCTTGCGGTTGGCCCGGCAATCGTAGACGCCATCGAGGCTGACGACGGCGCCCTGAAGATCCAGACCCACGTCCCGGGAGATGCGCATCATTTCGGGAAGTGCTTCCCTCAGCAGCGGCGATTCGTTGCGATTGCCCGGCGCCGCCACGAACGGTGCGATCACGTTGCAATGGCGATCTCAGAAGGCGACGACCTCGTCGCCCTTCACCTTCTTGTGCCCGCCGAAGCCGAGGTTGTTGCCGTCGCCGTGAATGACCGTGGTGTCGAGGAGGTCGCCCTGATGAAGCCTCAACACCGAGCCGGCAAAAATGGCATCCAGGCAGCCGTTGGCCACCCAGCACCGGCAGATACGGTAAATTCGCGTGGAGTGAATTTCAACAACCTTCGCGATCCTTGTCAATCGCAAGCTCCTTCCACTGGCAGCCCAGATACAGATACTTCAAAACGTAGTTGAATATCTTGTGAAGACTAAGCTTCGGTGCCGGACCGCGGCTGCCGGGGGAGAGGTGCGGCAAGACAAATTGTTCGAAGGCCGCGAGATCCAATTGCGTCGGAATCGCCTGCCAGCG
>JAQGHW010000933.1 GCA_028291505.1 Rhodopila sp.
TCCGATCCGGCCTTTGCCGCAAAGCCGGTGCGGATGATGGAAGAATACCTCGGGCGCCGTTTCACCGCCGTGATGTCGGTTGAAATCGGCGGCGGCAACGCGTTCCAGCCGTTGCTGGTCGCCGCGATGACCGGGCTGCCGGTGGTCGACGCCGACGCCATGGGCCGCGCGTTCCCGGAAGCGCAGATGACCAGCTTCGCGATCGCCGACCTGCCGATGTTTCCGCTGACGCTGGCCGACATCCGGGACAACGAGGTCATCGTCGCCCGCGCCGCGAGCTGGAAGTGGATGGAGCGGATCAGCCGCAAGGCCTGCACCGAGGTTGGCTCGATCGCCGCCACGTGCAAGGCGCCTCGCAGCGGTGCCGAGGTCAAGGCGCACGGCATCCTTTACACCACCACGCAGGCGATCGGCCTGGGCCGTGAGGTGCGCCGAGCGCGGCTGGCTCATGAGGATCCGGTAGGTGCGACTTTGGCGGCGGCGGATGGGAAGTTGCTGTTTCGCGGCAAGATCGCCGACGTGCGGCGGCGTGCGACGGAGGGTTTCCTGCGCGGCAATGCGGTGATCGATGGGATCGACGGCGACCGGGGCAGTCGTTTCGAGGTCGCGTTCCAGAACGAATATGCGATCGGGTGGCGCGACGGCAAGGTGATCGTAACGACGCCGGACCTGATCTGCGTGCTGGACAGCGTGTCCGGCGAGGCGATCGGAACCGAAAGCCTGCGCTATGGCCAGCGGGTCAGCGTGATCGCCCTGCCTGCTCCGGCGATCCTGCGCTCGGCGAAAGGGATCGCCCATGTCGGGCCACGGGCGTTCGGCCACGACACCGATTACGTCACGGTATTTCCGGAGCAGCGGCCATGAGGCGGATCGGCATCGATGTCGGCGGCACCAACACGGATTCGGTGCTGATCGACGGCACGCGGGTGATGGGCGCGGTGAAGACCACGACGACGGCCGACGTGCTGGGCGGCGTGCGAGCGGCCTTGGAGCAGTTGCTGGCGCTGGGCGACCCTGGCCGCATCGAAGCGGTGGTCATCGGCACCACCCATTTCACCAACGCGGTGATCGAGCGGCGCGACCTGCAACGTGTCGGCGCGTTGCGCATCGGCCTGCCGGCCAGCGCCAGCCTGCCGCCGTTCATCGACTGGCCGGAGGATCTTGCCTCCATTGTCCGCGGCCAGGTGCACATGGTCGCCGGCGGGCATGAGTACGACGGCCGACCGATCGTGCCGTTGGATGTGGGTGCGATCCGTGATGCCGCCCGCCGCATGGCCGATGCCGGGCTGACGGCTGTCGGCGTCACCAGCATCTTCTCCCCGTTGACCGCCGAGTGTGAGCGGGAGGCGGAACGCATCCTGGCCGAGGAGATGCCCGGGGCGAGCATTACGCTGTCGCACGACCTGGGGCGCATCGGGCTGCTGGAACGTGAGAACGTTACTCTGCTGAATGCCTGCCTGCAAGACCTGGCGCACCGGACCGTTGCTGCCTTTGCCGAGGCGCTGATGGGTAGTTCCATCGTTGCCCCGTTGTACCTTACGCAGAATGACGGCACCATCATGCGGGCCGAGATCGCGAGCCGGTTTCCGGTGTGGAGCTTTGCCTCCGGCCCGACCAACAGCATGCGCGGGGCGGCTTTCCTGTCCGGGCTGGAGGACGGCGTCGTTGTCGATGTCGGGGGCACCACGACGGATATCGGCTATCTGAAAGGCGGTTTCCCACGGGAGGCCAATGCGGCGGTGGAGGTCGGCGGCGTGCGCACGCTGTTTCGGATGCCCGATCTGCTGTCGATCGGGTTGGGCGGCGGCACTGAAATCGCCGGCGACCGGATCGGCCCGCGCAGTGTCGGGTTCCGGCTGCTGGAGAAGGGCCTGGTGTTCGGCGGCGACACCCTGACGGCGACCGATATCGCGTGCGCTGCCGGCCGCATCGGTCTCGGCGATCGGTCGCTGGTGGGTGGGTTGTCGCATGATTTTGTCGCCCAGACGCTGGCCCGCATGGGCGACATGATCGCCGAAGCCGTCGACCGCATGAAGACCGAGGCGGGCGACGTGCGGCTGCTTGCCGTCGGCGGCGGCAGTTTCCTGATTCCCGACGATGTGGAAGGCTGCAGCGAGGTGATCCGGGTCGAGCACCACGCCGTGGCCAACGCGGTGGGCGCCGCGATTGCCCAGGCCAGCGGTGAGGTGGATCAGATTTTCTCCAACATCAGCCGCGAGCAGGCCATTGAGGCAGCGCAGAACGAAGCGGAAAATCGCGCGGTGGCGGCCGGTGCGGTTCGGGGCAGCCTGAAGCTGGTTGAAATGGAGGACATCCCGTTGTCTTATCTTCCCGGCGATGCGCGCCGGGTTCGCATTCGGATGGTGGGTGATATCGGTTCGGCCTGAATCTTGCTTGCTCCGCGTATCGTTTGACAGACAGGAGCCCGCCCATGAACCATATCGCAGTCAAGGATGCGGCGCTGAGCGTGCGTCCGATCGGGCCTACGTTTGGCGCCGAGGTCAGCTTGATGCCGATCAATGGCGATGTCAGCCCCGAGTTGCTGACACAATTCATCTCTCTTCTGCATCGGTACCGCGTGCTGGTCGTGCCATCCGTTTACGCCGACCCCGCCGACCTCGTTGCATTTTCCGCTCGGTTTGGCCCCCTGGAGATCCACAGCCGGTTCGAGAATACCCTGCCGGCGCACCGGGAAGTGTTCTGTGTCGGCAATGTCGAGCGGGACGGGATGAAGGCATCGTTCTCCCGCGGGGTGGAGCAGTGGCACGCCGATAGTTCCTACCGGTCGGTGCCATCCGACGCGTCGTTGTTCTATGGCGAAATCGTTCCGCCGGAGGGCGGGGAGACGATGTTCGCCGATGCCACCGCGGCCTACCGCTCGCTCGATTCTGTAATGAAGCGGCAGATCGAGGGGTTGCAGGCGATGCATTCGCTGGAAACGTTGCGGCTGTGGGGGCAGCGGCATAACCCCGAACGGACGGGTGATATCGGCAGCCAGGCGGTGGAGTTTCCCGCGGTACGACAGCCTTTGGTCCGCGTGCATCCGGCGACCGGGGCAAAGTCGCTGTACGTCTGTCCGGCCGTGATCAGCCACATCGAAGGCCTGGACGCGGCTGCGAGTTCGGCGCTGATCGAGGCGTTGATCGCGCATATCGCGCAGCCCAGGTTCGTCTATAGCCATCGCTGGCACAAGGGCGATCTGGTGATGTGGGACAACCGCGCAGTGCTGCATACCGCCAGCCTGTTCGATCACACGCGGTTCCAGCGGCTGATGTATCGCACGACGGTGGCGGGGAACGCGCCGGCGCTTGCAGCCTGATTGGCATGCCAATTGCGTGCCGGTCCCCTTGTATCGCAGGAGAGAGCAATGCCGAAGCCGTTTCATCTGGCGTGGTTCACCAATTTCACCCAGG
>JAQGHW010000966.1 GCA_028291505.1 Rhodopila sp.
TTTGGTTACCTGGGCTTCGGATGCTCGCCAGCTAAGCATGGGGTGAGCGAGCGGAAGACGGATTTCCGTGGCAGATCCTCGTTTTTGCGGCCATTCGCGCACAGACGGCCTTGGCGAAGGTGGATTCGTCAACCCAAGCGCTCAAGAATGAGGCGGCCTTCAGCCATCGCAAGGCTGCGCATGGGTTCTTATGCTCCAGTCGTTTGAGCTTACCCCAGCGCGGGTCCCAAGCGGGTAAGCGATCTCGGGCGCGGCTATCAGCGTCAGCGCGGTATGAAGCAGTCCCATTGACCGCGATGGCTGGCCAAGATGTAGGGAGTCCGCCAGTGACGCGGCCGCTGCGATGATCTCGGTAGAGCGATTCGTAGGTCCAAATCCCGTCCCCGCAGCAGGCCTGCATCTGACGCCGACGTGGGCGTCTGCGCGCGACATCAAGACTCAAATTAATTGCGGGGGCCCGGAACTGCACGTTAAGCCGCTACGCGATCCAATTACCCGGCCAGATTGGACGCAAAGCAGATCAGGTTGCCGTCGAGATCGCTGACGATCAGGCTACGCATGGCCCGGAGCTCGTCGCGCGGTGCTTGCCAGATATGAGCGCCGGCTGCTTGCAGTGAATCGTGCAGAGCGTTGACGTCCGAGACCTCGACGAACGCGCTTAGCAATGCCTCACCGGCGGTGTGATCGATTACAGGTTTGGTCACTTGGCGGAGTGCCAGAATCGCGTCGTCACGCGCCATGTGGGCGTAGAAAGGGATCTCGCCGTAGACGAACAACGGGCGGAAGCCGAGCGGCCCCGTGTAGTAGGCCAGCGCCGCCGGGAAGTCTTTGACGAAGACGTTCGGAATTGCCTGTTTCAACATTAACCAGTCTCCTTATCCTGCGCCGCTTACTGCGCCGACCGAGAATATCCTGAGAAGACGGATTCTTTCGCAACCCCCGGGAAAGCGAAGGGGTATCGGCCGGCTTAGCGTGCAGTTTGGTGCAAATCGTGTGGTGACCCCTACGGATCGGTTCCACCAAGGCCGCTTTGTGGAAGTGAAATGGCGGCAGGCGCATCGGTGTTCCGGACCCCGTGCCGCGGATGCAAGCCGAGAGCGGCGTTGTTGGGCGCCGGCTTGTTTGCCTCAGTCCCGCGCCATTACCGGTCATCTGCCGCCTCCCGTGCGGCCCGTGCCTCCTTATCCCGGCACACCCCTGCCCCACGATGAGATTGAAGCAGGTTTCCCCGGCGTCTGATCCATCCGTTTCACCGCGTCACGGGGCCGTTCCGAGAGGGGCGGCCTTTCTGCTGTTTCGCCTGTCGCCGACCCGTCATCATCAGGTAATGTCAGGAGCTTACGCAGATCATGCGGCCGTGATGTCGCTCACGGGCAGGTCATGAACGGACAAGACAGGCGGGCTTCTCGCATGGCGCGCCTGTTTGACCGTCCAGAAACACCCCTCGTTACGATCGCGCACGGCGCGCAATCGACGCTCAGGGCGCAGAATATTGATTTTGTGGGGCACGGATTGGTGCCGGGGCTCTGGGAGGTGTGCGCACAAGGCGCACCCTTGGGGCGACCCTCGATCACCACTTAGTGGTCATTGGCGCATCGACAAGTTCGGGGACTACAAAACGAAGCCGGCTGTGGTTCCGCCCACGGGCTCCCCTGTTGTCCGGCAGACAGGCGCGCTTCAAGTGGGGCGCGCCTGTTTGTTGTTCGGCCAGCCATTCATCAGCACAAAACCGGACGCCGTCAGGTGCTGGACAAGCCGATCGGCCGTGATCCGCGCACCATGTTCCGGTCGGAGTCGGAATAGTACAATGAGGTCGTCAGACCATGATCGAGATACACAGATGGCTCGATCCCCAGCGCCTTCAGCCGCGAGGGAAGACAACAAATCGTCGAACGACTCGTATTCGAACGCCGTATGATGCATGCCCGTGTGGCCGGGTTTCTCTGGATCGTCCTGCAGCCCGGGAACTGGCAGAAGTGCTATGCGATGGTTGGCCGTCCAGAACCCGGGAGTTCAATAAACAATGAGCGGGACTTTGCAAGTATTCTTGAATCCGAGCGGACGGGCTAGGTTCGCGCCTCCTTGACCGTGCCGTCACCGCACTCCTTCCGGCACGAGATGCAGTTGCTTGTTACCGTCGCAAAGGAGCTTCGAGATCGCCGGTCCGGACTGTTCTGATACCGACATAAAGGCCGCGAAGCGGATGGCCGCGGACACCACTGCCGTTCGCTCCGGACCGAGACGGTCGAATCTACGTTTCTACCAGTCTCCAGGTCTCGCCTGCGCCGCGTTGCTCGCGCTCTCGGTCGAACCCGCCTTGGCGGACGCGATCCAGCCCGGATATCAGACACCTGACGGGCCGGGCCACACATCCGCGCAATACTTCCTGCGCGGCATGATGACCCAGTGGCTGGGAAGCGACAACAGGGCGCCCCGCCTGGACCTCAACGTGAGCTGGACCCATGTGGCGGAGCCAGGCCGTACCGCTCGATCTGACATCATGGAGGTCGGGATCGCCTATTCCCGGCTGGTCTCGGAGCGGACCGCGCTCGTGATCGATCTGGTGCATGGCGCGAAACCCGCGGACTGCCAGGTCGAAACGATCATGGACGCCGGCCTGCGGACCGAGGTGATCGACTGGTACCTTAGCGGCGGCGCCGGCGTCGGCATGGGTCAGCAATCCCCGTCGTTCAGGTTGATCTTCTCTGTCCAGCGGGATTTCGTTCTGTTCGGGCGACGAGCGAGTCTGATCGGCATTGGCTGGGCGGTTTTGTGGGTGCAGTCCAAACAGCAGGAGCGAGGAAATGACCAAGTTATCGAGGCGCGGCATACTGGCTGCGGGCGCGGCAGGCAGCGTCGCCACGATCGCCGCGTCTGCCCAGGCAGCGGCAACGTTCGGCAACCCCGACATGCCGCCGCAGGGGGCACCCAACGCCGCCAATCCCCAGAGCCTGACCGATCCCGGGCCGCAGAACCCGGAGCTGGCCAAGAATCTCCCATCATTCCTGAACCCGCCGCCGACCGACGTCGGCGATATGCCGATGTTCTGGAACTCCTTCAATATCGCCGCCAAGCGTATCCAGAACGGTGGCTGGGCGCGTCAGGTCACCCAGTCGGATTTCCAGATTTCCACGACAATTTCCGGCGTGAACATGCGTTTGGCCCCCGGCGGCATTCGCGAAATGCACTGGCATCAACAGGCGGAATGGGCGGTCATGACGGTCGGCGCATGTCGCGTGACCGTGCTGGACGAGAAAGGCCGCGCGGCGGTTCAGGACGTCAAGGCCGGGGACCTTTGGTATTTTCCGGCGGGTCTGCCGCATTCGTTGCAAGGGCTGGGACCGGACGGGGCGGAGTTCGTTCTCGCCTTCGACAATGGCATGTCGTCGGAATATAATACGTTGCTCGTAACGGACTGGCTGGCGCACACGCCGCCGGAGGTGCTGGCCAAGAACTTCGGAGTACCGGTCGACGCCTTCAAGAATATCCCGTTGCAGGACCGCTGGATTTTCCAGGGCGAGGTGCCGGGCCCGCTGGCCGCCGATCAGGCCGCCGTGAAGGCAGGATCCGGCGAACCGCCGTTCCCGTTCACGTTTGCCCTGTCCGACATGAAGCCGAACCAGATCAGCGCGGGCGGGCAAGTACAAATCGCCGACAGCACCAATTTCAAGGTGTCGACCACGGTCGCCGCAGCCCTGGTCACAGTGAAACCTGGCGGGTTGCGAGCACTCCATTGGCATCCGAACGCCGACGAGTGGCAGTACTATATCAAGGGCGAGGCCCGCATGACGGTGTTCAACACGGGGCCCGCCGCGCAGACCGCGGACTTCCGCGCGGGCGACGTCGGCTACGTACGAAAAAGCCTGGGCCACTACGTCGAAAATACCGGCCAGACCGATCTCGTGTTCATGGAGGTCTTCAAGGCGGACCGCTATGAGGAAGTCTCGTTGGCCGACTGGCTGTCGCACACGCCTCCGGCCATGGTCGCCGCGACCCTCAATCTCGATCCCGCGGTCATCGCGCAATTCCCGAAAACAGCAGTCGCCGTGATGCCGGCCTGAACCAGTTTCACGCCGGCTGGAGCAACATCAGCCTGACCGGAACAGTCCGGCTGACAGAGTTGCTCGTGAAAACAATGGCCTAGGGCATGCTGACTGTTTCCAGTCAGCATACTCTAGAATCGGCCGACCCTACCCGACGAGCAGCAGCGGGTTCGGCGCGTGGCGTGACCAGCCTGCCTCGGCAACCAGAATATCCAGTCCCAGGCTCGCGAGATCGTCCGCGAACGGGTCCATCTGCATGTCCCGCGCCTGGTAAAGCATCTTCGCGTAGGTATGGCACTCGTCGCAGGTTTCCGCCTTGACCGCGCCGGAATCGTCCTCGATCCCCTGCAGAGACAAGGAGCGGGACTGGCCGCAGGAGATGCAGACCGCCCGCACGTGGGTCCAGGCCGTGGCGCACAGCGAACAATGCAAATAGCGCGTGCCCGGGTTCGGACCCGATGCCGTCACCACGCCGGAGACGGGCGACGAGCCGCAACAGGGGCACAGCCCGCGCTGTGGCAGCAAGCGCAGCGAAGGCGCCGGCAAACATGCGGCCAGAGACGTGAAGTAGACCTGCAACGCCGCCGCCACATAAAGCGCGGCACCCGCATCTTCCGTGTCCACGCCACCGCGCAGGAAGCGATCGGCCAGGCACTCCACCGCTGCGTCGTCGTACCCGCGCAGCCGTCCCATCGCAGCCTGCGCCGGCGCCGGATTCGTCCCCCTGTCGACATCATCCAGCAGCATGGCGAGACCGTCGAGCCAGCCCGGACCTCGCTGGTGCCATTCGGCGGCGAGCGGCGGCATCCGCGCGACCACCGCCTGCTTCACCGCGGCCTCGTCCGGCCCATCGAGCGGCCCCAGCGTTGTGGCAACCACGTGCTGCGCCTGTGCGAGCCGCGCCATGAAGCGAAGCCATTCCAGCATTGGATGCCCCGCTGACAAGGCCTCCAGCCGAACCGCCCTGCGCAAGAACGTCGTGGCGGGATCGGGCAGGACCAGCGCCACCGGCGCTTTCACGCCGGCGAGCGGGTTCCCCCCGGTCCACGCCCCCTTCGGCGCTACCTCACCCTGTCTCACAGGACCTGCCTCACGTGCGGGCGTCTCATGCGTGCGGCGCCTTTCCGCCGCCCGACGGCCGCGGCCCGCTGGAACCACTCGCTGCCAGTTGCCGCAGCCATTTGCGATGATGCCGCCAGGCCCAACCGGGCGTCACATAGCCTTGGGTCATCCCACGAACCGAACCTTTGACCCAAATGGCTGCATAGACATGGATGATCCAGACAATGATCGCCGCCGCCGCCGCCATGCAATGCACCAGCACGGCGATCCGCTGCTGCTCGATCGTCGTATAGGGTGAAAAATAGACATCCCAGATCACGATGCCGGTAAGAAACAATATCGGCACCAGCAGTGCCATCGCCCAGAACACGAATTTCTGCCCGGGGTTGAAGCGGGCGACCTCGGGGACGCCCTCCTCCTCGTTCACCAGCACGCGGTCGATCGCGCGCAGCCACGCGAAATCATCCCGGTTCCACAGATTGTCGCGCCAGAACTGCACGATCAGCCCGGCATAGCTGACCAGCAGCACGACGCCGATCCACGGATGCACCGCCCGGGTCCATTCCCCGCCGCCGAACAGCCCCGACAGGAAGAACAGCATCGGATGGAACATCGACAGGCCGGACAGCATCAGCAGCACGAAGCAACCGCCGGTGATCCAGTGATTGATTCGGGCCGGGGCGGTGTTGCGGATCAGTGCTCCCCTGGGGTGGGTCATGGCGGTTTGTCCGCCGGATGCCGCCGCTGCTCCGCTTCGGCACGCAACAGACGCTGCGCTTCCGCCTCATCTTCCGGCTGCACCTCGTTCGGCCCGGCAACGACCCAGTGGAAGAACCCGGCCAGCGCGGTGAACGCGATGCCGGCCAGCGCCACCGGCTTGAACAGGCCCTTCCAGACGTCGACGAAGGCGCTGATATGCGGCTTGTCCGGCAGACCGGCATAGATCGACGGCCGGTCGGCGTGGTGCAGGACATACATCACGTGGGTGCCGCCAACCCCCGGCGGATCGTATAGCCCGGCATTCGCGAAGCCGCGCGACTTGAGGTCTTCGGTGCGCTCCCCGGCCCATAATGTCATGTCGGTTTTCGAACCGAACATGATCGCCCCGGTCGGGCAGGCCTTTACGCAAGCGGGTTCCAGCCCGACCCCGACGCGATCCGAACATAAGGTGCATTTGTACGACTTGTGGTCCACCTGGCTGATCCGGGGGATGTTGAACGGACAGCCTTTG
>JAQGHW010000973.1 GCA_028291505.1 Rhodopila sp.
TTTCCCCTGCTGGCGTTCAGCCATTGCCGCGATGTCGTCGCCTCGGTCAGCCGGTCGGGCGGTTTCGGGGTGCTTGGCGCGTCTGGCTGCACACCTGAGCAGCTTGAGACCGAGCTCGCCTGGATCGACGCGCACGTGGATGGCCGGCCGTATGGCGTCGATCTGCTGGTGCCGGAGAACCTGTCCATCCGCACCGAGGCCGGTGCGACGCAGCGTGGATTGGTGGCCCAGGTCCCGGACAAGCACCGCGCGTTCGTCCATGACCTGCTGCGCCGGCACGATGTAGACCCGACGCGGGGAACTCACGAACGCGAAGACCCGGATCGGCCGCCGTCCTACCAGTTCGAGACCGGTGAGAAGCTGATGGAGGTCGCCTTCCGCCACCCCATCCGGCTGATCGCGAACGCGCTGGGTGTCCCTCCGGCGTCGATGCTGGAACGGGCCCGGCGCCACGGCATTCCCTGTGCCGCACTGGTGGGCGCCCGGGAGCACGCAGTTCGCCAGGTCGCCGCGGGGGTGGACATTATCGTCGCGCAAGGCACCGAAGCGGGCGGCCATTGCGGGGAAGTATCGACACTGGTGCTGGTGCCGGAAGTCCTGCGTGCGGTCCAGGGCACGGTGCCGGTCCTGGCTGCCGGTGGCATCATGACCGGGCGGCAGATGGCCGGCTGCATGGCGATGGGCGCGGCCGGCGCCTGGACCGGGTCGGTCTGGCTGGCAACCACTGAATCCGAGACATCCCCGATCTCCCGCGAAAAGATGGTCGCTGCCCGTTCGCGGGACACGGTGCGGTCGAAGGGCCGCACCGGGAAGCCGGCGAGGCAGTTGCGGTCGGCCTGGACCGACGCGTGGGAAGGGCCGGACAGCCCGGGACCACTGCCGATGCCGCTGCAAGGTCTGATCAGTGAGCCGGCGATGGCCAGGGTCAACCGCGCTGCCGAGGCGGGCAACGTGCACGCTCGGGAACTGGTCAGCTACTTCGTCGGCCAGGGCGTTGGCCTGGTGGACGATATTCCCAGTTGCCGTCAGGTTGTCGCTGGGTTCATGACCGAGTTCGCCGAGGCGCTGGAAGAGATGCAGCGCCTGTCCGAAGCAGGAGGCTAAGATGGCAAGACGTTTGACTGACGCCGAGCGCGCGAACCTTGGCACCACGATCCCGGGATGGGCGCCTGCCCTGGATCGCGACGCGCTGCGGCGTGAGTTCAAGTTTGCCGATTTCAGCGAGGCCTGGGGATTCATGACCAGGGTTGCGCTGGCCGCGGAAAAGTGGGACCACCACCCCGACTGGTCGAATGTCTGGAACACGGTGCACATCGAACTGAGCACTCACGATGTTGGCGGATTGTCGGACAACGACGTTCGGTTGGCTCAGGCGATCGATAAAATCCTGGGCTGATGGACGGCACTAGCTTCCCCGAACGCACGCTGCTTGTACGCCGAGCGGCTGCTCGTTTGTGCCTGCGGCTGGGTTGGGCACCGTTGCATGAGGTCCGGTTGGCGAACGGCCGGCGTGCGGACATTCTGGCTTTGCAGCCGGGCGGCGGGTTCGTCTGCATTGAGGTGAAGTCCGGTCTGCGCGACTATCTGGCCGACAGCAAATGGCTGGAATACCAGCCGTTCTGCGACCAGTTCTTCTTCGCTGTCGACGCTGACTTCCCGCGCGACATCCTGCCGCCGGAGACGGGGCTGATCGTCTGCGCGGGACGAGAGGCAGACTTGCTTCGTGAGCCGCTTTGCATCCGGTTGGCGCCGGCCCGGCGGAAGGCGCTGCTCGAGCGCTTTGCGTGGCTGGCGGCCGGTCGCCTTGCCGCGTTGGAAGACCCGATGGGGGTGGCGGATCTGGCGTTGGGGTTGAGAGAGGACTGATCCTTGGGTCGTGCGCCGTTAGTAGCCCATTAGTCTGGCGTATCGGTCTCGGCAGAACGCAGTGTCGCCGAAGGTTGCCTGGGCGACCCGGCTGCGCTTCATGAAGAAGCCAATTTCGTGCTCGTCTGTCATGCCGATGCCGCCGTGCATCTGCACACCTTCGTTGCCGCATAGCAATAGCGTGTCGTTGGCTTTGGTTTTGGCCAGGCTGACCAGGGCGGCGGCATCGTTACTGTTCTGGTCGAGCGCCGAGACGGCGGCGAGTACGGCGGAGCGGGTCATTTCCACCTCGCAGAACATTTGCGCGGCACGGTGCTTCAGCGCCTGGAAACTGCCGATCGCGACGCCGAACTGCTTGCGGTCCTTGAGGTACTGGACAGTGCGATCGAACGCCTCGTTGGCGCTGCCGAGCATTTCGGCTGCCAACGCGGCGCGGGCTCGGTCGAGTGTCAGGTCGAGGAGGGCGGCGCCCTGGTCTACGGGTCCGAGGACGGCCTCGGGGCTGACTTTTACGTTGTCTAGGCGGATCGATGCGGCGTTGCGGCTGTCCACCATGATCAGGCGCTTACGGGTGGCGGCGTCGCCGGGGACGAGGAACAAGGTTATGCCGTTCGCGGTGCGCGCGGCGACGATCAAGGTATTGGCGATGTGGCCGTCGAGGACGAACGTCTTTTGGCCGTTGAGGCGGTAGCCGGAACCGTCGCTCTGGGCTGTGAGGGCGATCTGATTGGGGGCGTGGCGGGTGCCTTCCTCCAGTGCCAGGGCGAAGATGTGTTCGCCCGCCAGCAATGGCGGCAGGTACTCGGCCTTTTGGTCATCCGAACCGCCGTGGGATAGTAACGAGGCGCCCAGCAGGGCGGTGGACAGGAGGGGCGAGGCGGTCAGGGTGCGGCCGGATGCCTCCATTACCTGGGCGAGGCCGGTCATTCCGAAGGCGGAGCCGCCATCGTCTTCGTCGACCAGGAAGCCGGTCCACCCGAGTTCGGCCATTTGCCGCCAGAGGTCGCGGGAGAAGCCGACGGGATCGTTGTCGTCTCGTAGCTTCCGTAGGGCCGTGATCGGACTGCGTTCGCGGAAGAAGTCGAGCGCGGTTTCGCGCACCATCCGGGCTTCGTCGGAAAGGATCAGGGGCATTGGATTAATCCGGCAGGCCGAGCACGCGCTTGGCGATGATGTTGAGTTGGACTTCGGATGTTCCGCCTTCGATGGTGTTGGCTTTGGAGCGGAGCCATTCGCGGGTGAAACGAAGTTCGTCGTTGGTGAAGCCGTCGCCTTCCCAGCCGAGGCCCTGGAATCCTTCGGCTTCCAGCAGCATCTCGTAGCGGCGTTTGTTGAGTTCGGTGCCTTGGAGCTTGAACATTGCCGATAGTGGGCCAGGTGGCGCGCCGGCTTCGGCTTCCTCGGCGGCTCGGCGGCGAGTGAGCTGGAAGGCGTGGGCGTCCATGGAGTAGGCGGCGACGCGGTCGCGCAGGATGGGGTCGGCGATCTGGCCGTCTCGCTCCCCGGCGAATTGTTTCGCGACGGTTTCGAGGGGAACTTCGAATTTGGTGGCGGCGCGGGAGGCGATGCCGCCGATGCCTTTGCGTTCGTGCTCCAGCAGGCGTTTGGCGATGGTCCAGCCTTTGTTGAGCGGTCCTACGAGGTTGCCGGCGGGGACTTGGACGTTTTCCAGGAATGTTTCGCAGAAGACGGAGGCACCGCTAATCAGGCGGATGGGGCGCGGGCGGACGCCGGGATCGTCCATGTCGATCAGGAGGAAGCTGATGCCTTCATGCTTTTTCGCCGTGGGGTCGGTGCGGACCAGGCAGAAGATCCAGTCGGAATGGTGGGCGTTGGAGGTCCAGATCTTGTGGCCGTTGACCAGGAAGTGCTCGCCCTGAAGGACGGCGCGGGTGCGCAGGCTGGCGAGGTCGGAACCGGCCTCGGGTTCGGAGTAGCCCTGGCACCAGCGGATTTTGCCTTTCAGGATTGGCGGGATGTGGGTCTGGCGCTGTTCTTCGGTGCCGTATTCCAGCAGGACGGGGCCGAGCATGGAGAGACCCATGCCTCGGAGGGGGAGGCGGCAGCCGAGGTCCTGCATTTCTTCTTCGAGGATCAGGGCTTCGTCGTTGGACAGGCCGCCGCCGCCGTATTTTGTGGGCCATGTGGGGGCGGTCCAGCCTTTGGCGGCCATGCGGTCGAGCCATTGCTTCTGTTCGGGGCGAAGGTATCTGGCTTGTTTGCCGCCGGCGACCTGCTCGTTCTCCGGCATGCGGGTGCGCATGGCTGGGGGGCAGTTTTCCTCCAGCCAGGCGCGGGTCTCGGCGCGGAAGTTGGGCATGGGCGGTTCCTTGTGTTTCCCCGGTGTGGTCTGGGAAGGGGAGCATCATATTCGGGGGCGGGCAAGTGGCAGGCAGCGGGTTTGCTGGTAATCCGCGGCGGATTCGGCTAGTATGGGCTTCATGCCAGACGGATTATATGACCGCGACATCCTTTCCTGGTCTGAACACCAGGCTGACCTGTTGCGCCGGCTCGCGCGTGGGGAAAGGGTGAATGATGTGGACTGGGAACACGTTGTCGAGGAGATCGAGGACGTGGGACTGTCCGAACTGCATGCGGTTGAAAGCTTTCTGGACCTGATGCTGGTCCATCTGCTGAAGGTTCACGCGTGGCCTGATAGTTCTTCCGTGCAGCATTGGCGGATGGAGATCGGATCGTTTCAAAAGAACGCGGTGCGGCGGTTCTCTCCGTCCATGCGGCAAAGAATCGACACTGCGAAACTGTATAGCGATGCGCTGGAGCAGCTTGAGGGTGTGAAGTACGACGACATTGCCCCGCATCCGTTGCCACGGTCATGTCCATTCACTTTGGGCGATCTTCTGACTGCGCGCCGCGCCGAATTGGAAGAACGGCTCGACGCGTCACGCGAGGCTTCGTAATGCCTGATGGCCTCTACGAGCGGGACATCCTCTCCTGGTCTAAGTACCAGGCGGACCTGTTGCGCCGTCTGGCACGCGGGGAGAGGGTAAATGACATCGACTGGGAGCACGTTGTCGAGGAGATCGAGGACGTGGGACAGTCCGAACTTAACGCGGTCCGCAGTTATCTGCGTTTGATGCTTGTACATCTGCTAAAGCTGCGCGGCTGGCCCGATAGCCCGGCGGCAGATCACTGGCGGCAAGAGATCATATCGTTTCAGTCGGATGCGGTGCAGCGCTTCGCGCCGTCTATGCGTCAGTGGATTGATCTTGCGCTTCTTTATGCCAGGGCAGTCAAAGAACTTAAGGGGGCAAAGTTTGACGGCATTTCCCCTCGCGTATGGCCGGTGACGTGTCCGGTCGGTCTGGATGAGCTTCTGAATGAGGACGAGGATGTGCTGGGAAAGCTTTTTGAGGTGGACCCCTAGTACCGCGCATCGCAGAAGCGCGATACGTCGGTTTTGGTTTGAAGTCGCCGATTCACGCGGCGAATCGTGATCGCGTCGCGACTCACGCTCCTCTGCGATCGGGTACTAGCCGGCGACGTTCGCGTCGGGCGCCCCGGCGGACAGGGCCGCCATGTAGCCGAGGATGAGATCACGCGACCGGAAACGTCCTTCGCCGTCGATGCGGCAAAGAATAGACTTGGCCGCGCTCTACGACAAGGCGATCGCCCAGGTTGGAACTGCCAGGTTTGATGGGGTGTCACCCCGCGCATGGGCGGCCGAATGCCCGTTCAGTCTGGATGAACTGCTGCACGAGAATCCGCAAGGGGGGCTGGAAGCTCGTCTGACGGCTGCCTCGGCAGCGCGGGACGTGTAGCGTCCAGGGCGGAGTGAGCAAGTTGTGCTGACCGGGCGCCGATCTACTGGGTTCGGCTGCCGTAAACCTCCGCCACATCAAGAACGATCCCTGGCGGATCAAGCCTAATCACGCCGACATTGACCGCCCGGGAAACGATCTCGTCGCCCGCGCGCCAATGGTGGATGATTTCCTGCCTGCGTGCGCGCACGATCAGGTAGTGCTGGATCGATGGAACCCGGAAATAGTCAGCGAACTTTTCGCTGCTATCGACCGACTGCGTGGACGGCGATAACACCTCCACGACAATCAGCGGATTGGTCGCCGCGGTCGCGTCCGGCGGCAGGCGTGGGCCGCAATTCACCACGGCGTCGGGCTCGTAGTCGGTGTCCGCGTCTACCTCGATGGTGACGCCGTCTCCTAACGCCTCACAGTCTGTCCCGGCCTCTCGCACGGCGCGGTCGAGCGCGGCCCAAACCCGGCTCTTGATCCGGACGTGCTGAACGCGCTCCGGCGACATGGCTACCGGTTCGCCGGCGACACGCTCATACCGCCCGGTTTGCCCTTCGGCCCAGCGGTGGAACTCCTCACGGGTCAGGCGTGG
>JAQGHW010000646.1 GCA_028291505.1 Rhodopila sp.
GATCAACTCGCCATAGGTTCGGTAGACAGGTGCAGCAAACAGGCTGCCTGTCATGATGTCGATGAACCGTTGCGGATCAACACCAGATTTGCGCATCAGCGCCACCGTCTCGCCGAGGCACTCGATCATCGCGGCAATCAGGAAATTGCCACTGTATTTCACGAGATTGGCCCACGCAGGCGTGTCGCCGATAACAAAGGTCCGTTGGCCGACCGCATCGAGCACGGGCTGGCACCGCGCGACCAGGGTCGCTTCGCCGCCGGCGACCACGAACAATTGGCCCGCCGCAGCGGCATCGGGCCGCCCAAACACTGGCGCCGCGAGATAGCACTGGCCGGCAGAGGAATGCGCTGCTGCTAACCGTTCCGAAAGTGCCACGGTGATCGTGCTCATCGAGATGTGCACCTGATTCTTACCGAGCCCCTGGAGCACGCCCTTCGGGCCGAACACCACCGCCTCGACCGCGGGATCGTCCGCCAGCATGGTGACCACTGCTTCGCCGGAACTCGCATCCGCTGGGCTGTCGGCAACGATCGCTCCCGCGGCCTTCAAGGCTTCGGCGCGGCTTCGTGTCCGATTATAGACCTTTACCTGATGACCGGCCGCGATCAGCCGGCTGGCGATAGCACTGCCCATCTGGCCTAGGCCGATAACTCCTACTTTCATCGGGCGTCTCTCCGCGCAGGTGTTCTGTTTACTGTACCGGCGCCCGACTTCGTTCAGAACGCGCGGGGTGTGTTGGTGCTACCAAACCCCCACGGTGGTTGCATTGATCACGGTCAAGATTGTGCGGCTGCGCGCCTTCACGCAGGCTCGCCAGATCGTTACGTCCGGTAATGCCCGGCGCGGGCGAAACGTTCGTGGAGGCTAGGGACGCGGGCAGGCTAATGCAGCAGCGCCCTGTCCGCGGCAGCCTGGTCCACCAGGGATTTGTAAACCAGGGCGAACCCCTGCATCACCTCCAGGTAATCCGGCTGAGACAATGCGAAGTTATGCGCCATCTGTAACAGTTCGGGATTCTGCGTCTCAATCTCCGTGATCGCATTCATCGTGAACAGTTCGGGACCAAGCTCATCTATCTGCGCAACGATCAGGTCGCGTGTCCGGGGCGTTACGCGCGGCAGTGGGTTCAACTCGGACCCGTCGCGATCCGGCCGGGATGGCGCGAGCATAAGTCGATAGAACATCCCGAAGCCCTGCATCACCCGGGAATAGTCGTTACGGCTCCTGGCGCATTTGACCGCCATGTCGAGAAGCTCGGGGTTATGCTGCCGGAGGTCGTTGATCACCTCCGCCACGCAGGCTTCGGGCCCTCTGTCATCGAATTCTCGGGCCAGCCGTTCCCGGGTTGTCGGCGTCACAAGCGAAAGCAGACTCACCTCATAAGATCCTTTAATTTCGTCCGATAGCGTAAGTAAACAGCGCTGGACGCTATATTTGGACCTTGAATGCGTCAAGTTTCCGCTCGATGGAGACAACATTAACGCCGGGTACTGTTTGGCCACCGGTGTATCGGGACGCGGCGTCCGTCAGTCGCGGCGGTGGTGCCCGGCGCCAGCTGCCGGGGTGTGCGCCGTATCGGTCAGTGTCCGGCCCCGAGGGGCCGATGAAACAGCACGGCGTCCAGGCTGAAGGCGCCCGCGCCAAACGCGGCCATGTAGGCAAAGCCTCCTGCCATCGCGATGTTCTTCAAAAAATGGATCTTCATATCAAAGTCCGCCCAATTGCTATGCGCGACCATGGCTGTGGCGATACACCAAATGCCAAGCACCACCGCGGCCGGTCGGGTGAATAGACCGAATAATATTAACAGGCCGCCTCCCAGCTCAACGACAATGGCGAGGATCATCGAAACGTCAGGCAGCGGAGCCCCTTCCTTGCTCATCATCGCCACGGTCGCCGTTGGATCCGCGAGTTTGCCGTAGCCGCTGACCACAAAAATAGCCGACATCAACAACCGGCCGAACAGCTGTGACGCGCTCGTTCTATGGTCCATATCCGCCTCCTTCATGCGTCCATACATTACGCTACCGGCTCGTAACCAATTTACCGCTCCGTGCGTGACAGACCGTGCCTCAACCGTGTCGGCGCCTGCGGAGTGACCCTGATTCCGGCACCTTGGGATCCAACTACCGCCGAGAGGCTGTATCGCGAGTTGCCGAAGCCGGCGCCACGGCGATCCGCGAGGCGTTTTTGCCAGTTCGGCTTGCAACTCCGCCAGGCTCCGGCGCAACTGCCCAAGTACCTCCACATAATCGACGATTGCCCGCTTTGGCACATAGATGACGTCCCCTTCGGCCGTTCCAAGGCTGGGCGTCAGCGTTCCAGCTTGGAAATGCTCCTCGGTCGTGACGTTGACGCGCCTGATTTCCGCGTCGAACTGTGCCAGTCGCAGGCTCGCGTCGTCGATGGCAAGGATCAGTTCCACCGCCTGCGGCCCAAGCAAGGCATGGGCCTCCCAGTTATCGTCGTGCAGCGTCTGCGGTCGTTGTGTGAACAGACTGGTAATAGGGGCGGCGGCCTGAGTACCCGGCGTATCGAGTTGGCGGTGGGCGGCCATATAGGCGGTCTCTACCTGAGCCAGGTATTCCTGAACCACCTTGCTCAATCGGAACCGATAAGCCACCGCTCGGGCCTCATGCGCCCGCTCCTGCAGCCTCACCTGACGAACGGCGCCGAAGTATGCCAGTGTTCCCGCCCCAATGGCACCCACGGCGGCGGCGGCCTGAATCAGCGATGCCCGCACCGTCGCGTCAGCCGTGATATGCGCCGCGGCGATCGTAGCGGCCGCCTGCGGGTCCGTCGGAGTCAGCGATACGTCCATTGCGTTTTCGACCGGTCCGGCCGCGTATCAAGCCGGCAATACCGTCCGCGCTTTTAGATCGACGGTGACCGGCGTTGGCTGACCAGTCTGGTGGACAGCAACCGCATGCACGACATCTCCAGTACGTTCCAAGTTCGATACGTCATGCCAGCCGTTTGAATACAGGATGTTCAGGGCTTCGGTATAGTAACTGCCTTCCGGGTCTGCTAAATAGCGGCGCGCGGATGATGCTTGAACCGGCAGCAGCGTCGCTATCCCCAGACCAACAATAATGCACCCCGTTGCCGCAATGGATCTCCATTGCAACATCCGTATAAACAATCTCAGCACAGTGCCGATACCGCATGAGCAAGACGTCGACATGGCCACACTCCGGTTTGCTAAGGTCAGTCGGTGATCGTACCACCGGACAAATCAGCAATCTTCTTTCGTAGATCGGTAACCAGCGCCTGGAATCCGCCCTCCGAAAGTATACGCCGGAACTCCGAACGCAGGACGGCTGCGCGGCTTATCGTTCCGTCAAGTAGCACATCGACCGCTTTCCAGCTCCCATTGGTCTGCCGCATGACATAGTCGATGGTACGTGGATCACCTGATGGTGGAATGTATCTGGTATGTACAATCTCATCGCCGTTGCCCGCGTCCCGCAATTCTGGTGCAACTTCGAACCGGTCGCCCGAATACTGGTCGAAGTTCGCGACATACGTAGCTATCGTGTAAGAACGGAAAGCCCGTAGCAATTCCGACAGTTGCTCGGGCGTGGGAGGCATCGAGTGCAGGCCGACTGCCTCCTGCAGGATAAACGGCAGATCCAGGGCACGATCCACTGCCGGCGCCAGCATCGCGAAGCGCTGCGGAAAAGATGTCGTGCGCCCCGCTTTCATGATCACCAGCAGCGCATCGCAAAGTCCCTGTATCGGAACCACAGCGCCAGGAATGTTATCGGCAACAGCAAAGCCCGGGACCGCGAGGACACCAAGACCGGCCGTCCGCAACAGGGACCGTCGACGGATCGACAACGCCGGCACGTGTCTCATCATGGTTTCGATATGGAAGATCATCGCGTGCCGGTTTGCCCTATTGCTTCTTGATCAGCCTTGATAACGGTCAAGTTGACTGCATCACGTGGTTGTGCGCCATCGACTTCGCGTTCGCCAGCCTCGCCAATGAAATTAAAGACTGACGACAATCCGATTCTCTACATGACGAACACCCGGCGCTGCCCACGCGGCCCGTTCGGCTTCCTGGCTTTCGGCCCAGGATCGTACTTTTCCACGCAAAATGACCGTGTCACCGTTCGTTTTAACCTCGATGCGGTTGGCGTCGATCGTGGCGCTGCGCTTGAAGGCGTCTTCGATCCTTTTTTTGACTTCGGATGGGACTGCCGTGATCGGTTTAAGCCTGATGGCGTTGGTAACGCCCTTGACACCTCGCACACGCCTCGCCGCGGCTTCAGCTCGATCTCGCTGGTAATGCCACTCTACCTCGCCTTCCAGGGTAACCCAGCCGCCCTTGACAACCGCTTTTACTTGCTCAAATGAGTTGGGCAATTCGTTCTGGATCGCCATAACGACATCCCGGGCGATGTCCGGATCCGGCCGCTCACTGAGTGCAGGCAACCGCACCTCGATGTCGTTCGCCACGGCGGCGACGCCTTTTACACGCTTGGTGTCAATCTCCGCCTGCCATTTCTGATTGTAGCTGCGAACAAATCCGGTCATCGTGACAACCCCATCTTTCACCGCGACCGCGATGTTGGCCGACTCGATGTCGGGGTCCGACGCAAGTTCCTCTTCAACATCACGTTTGATATCATCATCCGATCTCATGAGGCCTCCTTTCCGACAGTGACTGCGCTTTCCGGTCAGATCATCGGTAACCTGTCCGGCGCCGGACCTCGCGGAAACCCGCGGTCGATGCGGTCGATCTCGACATCGGTGAGTCGCAGGTCGCCCGCACCAGCGTTTTCCTCCGTATGTTGCGGGGTTGACGCTTTCGGGATCGCGAAAACCGACGGCCGCCGCGATAGAAAGGCGAGCGCCACCTGCCGTGGCGTCGCACCGTGCGCCCCGGCGATATCCGCCAGCACGCGGCCTTCCGGGGTGCGCGGACCAGGAAAGTTTCCATGGCCGAACGGACTGTAGGCGGTCACAGCGACGCCGTAATTCTCACACCATGGCAGGACCGCATGCTCGATGGCGCGCTCCCGCAGATTATAAAGTACCTGGTTGCAGGCCCACGTTACGTCTTTGTCGACCGCTCTCAGATCCTCGAGATCATGCACGTCGAAGTTGCTGACGCCCCAGGACAGTATCTTGCCGTCATTCTGCAAGATCTGGAAGGCCGCTACCGTCTCCTCAAGCGGATGCGGGCCGCGCCAATGCAACAGGTAACAATCGATATGATCAGTCCCGAGCCTGGTCAGCGACCGCTCGCAAGCCGCCAAGGTTCCAGCGCGCGTCGCGTTTTGCGGCAGAACCTTGGTAACCACGAAGGCTTCGTCGCGTCGTCCGGCAATGGCTTGGCCCACAATCCTTTCAGCTTCACCGCCGCCGTACATCTCCGCTGTATCAATGTGGTTCATGCCCAGTTCAAGACCTCGCAACAACGCGGCAAGCGCGGATCCGCGTCCGGCCTCCTCGATGTACCAGGTCCCCTGGCCAATCACCGACAAAGTGTAATTCGTAAAGCCGAACCGACGTCTTTGCATTGCCTGGTGCTCCGTGATCCCTGTCGTTGGTCCGCGTGCGCGTCACATCGACGTATGCAGAGAGTTGGGCAGCTCGACCCGCCTGAGCCATTCTCGTTCCACAAGAATCCAGGCAGCCGCGCATTCTGACGCAGCCAACATGCCCGGTTCATCGAGGGTTGATAAAATCGCCACAAGGGCGCGCGCCGCGGGCTCCGAGGAAGCCGGGTTCTGACCTGTGATCAGGCGTCCATGGACCACCACGTACGGTTCCCCGTCCCGCGCCTTTGAGTAATCGCCGCCATTGTTGGTGAGTGACTCCTCCACCAGGAACGGCACGACATCCGTCAACCCGGCCGCCGCTTCCTCGGCGTTGGAGAAACCAGTCACCGATTTACCTTCGACCAGAGACGCACCGTCGGGCCGGGCGTAACGGAACACGCCTGGGCCATGGGAGACCGCTACGACGGGTTTGCCCGCCGCGTATATCGTTTCGATCACGTCGATCGACTCAGGATCCTCGGCCAGGTCCCACAGGGGACCGTGCCCGCCCGGGTAGAAAACCGCGTCGTAATCCCGGGCCACGACCGACGAAAGCTTTGCCGTATTACTGATCGCGGCCTGCGCAGCGCGGTCCAGCTTGAACCGAATGGTTGCCGGTGTCTGGCTTTCAAGTTCTTCGCTCTTCGGATCGACGGGAGGCTGTCCACCCGCCGGCGATGCAAGAGTGACATCCGCACCAGCGTCCTTGAACACGTAGTATGGGGCCGCGAATTCCTCCAGCCAGAAACCTGTCTTCCTCCCGGTGTCGCCAAGGCTGTCATGTCCAAGCCTGTCATGTGACGTCAAAACCATCAATATCTTCATTGTTTCCTCAGTTATTCATGCCGTGCGGCCGACACTAAGGTCCCGGCGCGTTACATACCTTGACGGTTGTCAACGCCCTTCCACGCAACCTCATTCTTCCTGCGACCCTCTGGAAGCGCCGATCCCGCGCACGGTCAGGAAGTTGACGGCGGTCAAGGTAACGCTGCCCAAGGGTTGATAGGCGTGGTCATCTGCAATGCGTGTCCAGCCACTCATAACCGGCAAGGTACATCATGGCCCTGTTCGAATCCTCAAACCCAGACTTGATAGCGTCGAGGAACGCGGTACTCGCGGACAACTGGTGGGCGCTCGCGTTACGCGGCGTCTTCGCGATCCTGTTCGGTATCATCGCCTTCGCCGTCCCCGGCGCCGCGATGCTGGCGTTGGTCCTGATCTTCGGCGCCTACAGTATTGCCGACGGAATCTTCAACATCGTTCTGGCCGTGCGCGGTGCTCGCGGGCACGAACGCTGGGGCCTGCTTCTGGCCAACGGTATCCTCGGGATCGTGATCGGCATCGTCGCGGCGATCTGGCCGGGCATCACCGTGCTGGCATTCGTCTTCATGATCGGCGCTTGGGCCTTGCTCTCCGGCGGCCTGATGTTCGGCGCCGCCCTCAGCATGAAGATCAGCCACGGACGCTGGTTGCTGGTGTTCGGCGCAATCGTCTCGATGATCTACGGGCTGCTCCTGTTCGCGAGCCCGCTCATCGGTGCACTGGTCCTCACCTGGTGGGTCGGCGCCCATGCGCTGATCCTTGGAGTCACCCTGGTCGTCCTGGCCTTCAGGCTCCGCAGGCATCGTGGGGACAGGTTTCCCGGTGCCGTCGCTGCTCCCATCTGACCGCCGGAGACAGTTATGGCCGTCATTCTCCCCAAAGGCACGAAAGCGCCCGACTTTACGCTGCCTGTAACCCCGGATCAGTCCCTCTCGCTGCACGAATTCGCCGGACGCCGGGTCATCCTGGCCTTCTACCCCGCGGACTGGAGTCCAGTCTGCAGCGACCAGATGAGCCTCTACAACCACGTCCTGCCGGAATTTCGCCGCCACGGCGCGGAGTTGCTCGGTATCTCCGTGGATGGCGCATGGTGCCACCAGGCATTCGCACGCGACCGCAATCTGCACTTCGCGCTGCTCTCGGACTTCGAACCCAAGGGCGCGGTGTCCAGGTCGTATGGTGCCTATCGGAACCAGGATGGGTTCAGTGAACGCGCCTTGTTCGTGATCGACGAGCACGGAACGATCGTCTGGAGCTATCTCTCGCCGATCGCTGTGAACCCAGGCGCCGACGGCATTCTCGACGCACTCGAAACGCTGCCACCTCTGGAGAAAAACGATGGCACGGCTAAGAATCCCAGTCACGTCGGCTGATCATGTCATCGGTAACGATGACGCGCCTGTCACACTCGTGGAATATGGCGACTACCAATGCCCGTACTGCGGCGCCGCCCATCCGATCGTTAAACAAATCCTGGCGCGTCACGGAAACAACCTGCGTTTCGTGTTCCGGCATTTCCCCCTGGTCGAGATGCATCCTCTTGCGGAGCCAGCAGCGGAGACGGCCGAGTTTGCCGACAGCCACGAGCAGTTCTGGCAGATGCACGACGCAATCTACACCAATCAGCGAAGCCTGAGCATAGCGTTGCTGATCGCGCTGGCGGCGAACCTCGATCTGTCGACGATTGAATTGCGGGACGCGCTCGCAAGCCATCGCTTCCTTCCGAAGATCCAGGCGGACTTCGCCGGTGGCGTGCGCAGCGGCGTCAACGGAACCCCGACGTTCTTCATCAACGGCGTGCGCTTCGACCGCCCGTTGGGCGCGGCTGGCCTTCCGGCAGCCATCGACGCGACGTTGCAAGACCGCGGCGTGGCGACCGAAGCGAATCCACCCCGGAATGTCACGGTGCTCGTGCAAGACGGGTTGCCTCCGGATCGTCGTCCCGGCGGGCAAATGTTCCAGCAGAGAAGGGGTTGACCATGACACTCGCGACGAGGATTTCGGCCATGGCGCTAAAGACCGGCGATGTTGATGAACGCGGGGTCGGTGGATTGGCCCCACGCGAAACCAATAAGTCACCAGCGGACCGTCCTCCGCCGCAAGAGTCAGAACTTCGGGCTGATCGTTCAAGCCCACGCTGGGTCACTCGCCGTAACGCCTCGACTGTCCTTATGGCAGGGACCGCCCTGGCCGTCGCCGGATACCGCAGATCGGCCCGGGCGCAGGCGGCCGTTCAGCTCGTAGCCGTCGATATCAAGACCATCGATAAAGGCTATCGAGCCTCAAGGCTGCTGGGCAGGCCAGTGGAAAACGACAAGAACCAGAAGATCGGTACGCTCGACGACCTTATCATCGGACAGGATCAGGCGCTGTTCGGCGTCCTCCAGGTCGGCGCCTTCCTCGGCCTGGGCGGCCACCTGATCGCCGTCCCCTACGATAGCCTGAACATCACCGACGACGGGCGGAAAATCATCCTGGCCGGCGCCTCCAAAGAGGCACTGGGCAAGTTGCCGGAATACCAGGACAAGAAATAGTCGCCGCCCAACGTTGCGTCGCGCGAAACACCATTCTGCTCGCGCGAAGCGCCATTCTGCGTGCTCCGTGAGCCTTCGTGGTTCTTCATGTGCTCCGGGGCGCCCCGAAGGGCGTGATCACCGTGTGGGTGCAAGTCCCACCCGGGCAATGGTCGGTTAGCCCGGTCGCTGGCAGGCGGCGCGGTTGAGTAACTGGCCGTATCGAAGCTCTGCGACAAACGCCGCTTTCGGCGGCGGAGCGAATCGACGGGCCTGGCGATCGAAGCTCATCTATATGACCGCGTGCGTAACTTTCTTGCTCGGCGCCACAAGATGCCCACGCGGGCAATTGGGCCGTTCACCATGACAGCGGTCTTCGGCGAACTGGATATGCCGAGGCGACGAAACTGTCGGCGGCAAGGCGCTATGTCTTGAGACAGCCGCGAACCCTGTCGGAAAGCCGGATGCGGCAAATCCGCACGTCCGGTTTGATGAGCGGGGAGGGGAAACGGGTCGCGCAAGCGATACCGCGCCCTTCCTCGACTCTACTGTCGAGCCCGCTTGCCCGCCGAAGACCAAGTGCCGGGTCGGTCCAGACCTCGCCCGCCCCCTGAAACGCCCCCAAGAACCGCCCCCCTGACTCACCCGCCGGATCAGCCCCTGGGCAACCTAGTTCCGACATCGTTATCGCCCCCGTCGTCCCCTGCCTCGCG
This sequence comes from Rhodopila sp., assembly GCA_028291505.1. Taxonomy (GTDB): domain Bacteria; phylum Pseudomonadota; class Alphaproteobacteria; order Acetobacterales; family Acetobacteraceae; genus Rhodopila. The sequence goes on from JAQGHW010000646.1 coordinate 9,604, forward strand.
CGCCGCATAGGTGGGCCTCAGCCCAGCCGCCATCGCAAGCAAAACGAGTTCCGACATCGTCTTGGCCCCAAGTCGTTCCATCACACGGGCCCGATGCATCTCGACCGTGCGCGGGCTGATTCCGAGTTCCTTGGCGATCGACTTGCTGGTCCCCCCACCCATCATTCCATCCAGCACCTGCCGCTCACGGCGGGACATCACGGCGATGCTCGCCTTGGCGAGTTCCGTTTCGCGATCGCGTGCCGTTACCTCTCGAATATCGGCCAACTCGGTCGCGATCGAGGTCAGCAAATCCATGTTCCCGTACGGGGTCGGCAGGAAGTCGGCGGCGCCCGCTTTCATGGCGCGCACCCCCAGCCGGGGATCCAGGCTCGAGTTGCCGACGATGATCACAGGAAGCTCCCGCCGTCGCGCCTGCAGTTCCCGAGGGATTGTAAGGTCACCGGACTCCGCCTTCCGGATGTCCACGACAACGCATCCCGGCACCAGAACGGGTGCCATCCGCAGGAAAGTCCGCGCCGATGCGAAGGTCTTCACTTCATAACCAGCGCCCCGCAGGATTTCCGCAACCTGCAGGCATGACGCCAAATCGGCATCAACCAAGTAAACTAACGACCCGTTATAGTGCGTGATGTCTTGCGCACTGCTGCCGACGCGCCCCAGGTGGCCGTGCTCGTCGCGGATCGCGAACATCGTGTCGCGGATCCGGCGAACCCGCCCGTCCGGCCGAACGATGCGGTATTCCAACCAGATCTCCTCGCCCTGTTGGACCCGATCGAACGCGTTGACAACGCGCTCTCTGTCAGCCGAATGAACGGTATCGATCCAGGCGCGCGTGCTCCATCCGCTATCGATCGGCGAACCCCAGACCCGCTCGAACGCGGCACTGATGAACACGTGCCGCAACGTCCCCAGGTCGACGATCCGCAGCACATCAGTCGAGTGCTCGGCGAACTTCCGGAACCGCTCCTCGCTCTCACGCGACACCTCTACGGCACGCTTCCACTGGGTGACGTCCAGGCAGGCGCTCGTCACATAGCTCGGTCTCCCCTCGCCATCGCGAAATGTATTGCCACGTTCGTACAGCCAAATTCGACGCCCATCCGGACGAAGGACGCGGTACTCCATTTCGAAGTCCACCCCCTCCACTGCGCACCGCTCGGCCCGCCCCGCTAACTCCGCACGGTCGTCCTGATGCACCAGCTGCAGGAATTCATTCAGGCTACGGATCGTGTCGCCCGGCGGCAGGCCTAGCAGGCGATCAAGCGCCTCGTCGCATTCCGCAACGCCGCTGCGAACGTTCCATCGGAACGTGCCCAGGGCAGAGGCGACCAACGCCGCACGAAGGCGCTCATCGCTTTCCCGCGCGCGCTCCGCCGCCCGCGCTTGTTCAGTAATGTTGAGCACGGCGCCAAGGTGCCGGACCGGTTTGCCCTGGTCGAAATAAGTCTTGCCGTGGGCTGAAATCCAGCGCACAACGCCGTCCCCGATGCCGACAACACGGTACTCGGCCCGGTAGATGCCGGCGCCCGCCGGGTCTAGGGTCCCGGCCAGCGCCGCGTCCACCTGCGGACGGTCGTCAGGATGAATTCCGGCAAGAAGCACTGTATGGTTCACGTCGGCGTTGGCGGGAAGACCCCACATCGCCTTGGTATGTGCATCCCAATGAAGCACGCCGGTCAGCAGATCCCACGAATAGAGCGACAACCCGACGAGATCGACGGCGGTCTGCATCTGCGCTTCGCTCTCCCGCAGCCGCTGCTCTGACATCCTGAGCGCGATGACATCGCCGGCCTGTAGTGCGTAAAGGTCGGTCAATCGCAGGTCGCGCATGTCAAGCCGGTGCGGATCGCGGAAATGCGTCGACAGAATGCCGACCGGCAGGCCACTGCTGCGTTCGATAAGCGGTGTGCACTGCATGGCGCGAAATCCCGCGGACGCGGCGATATGCCGATGCGGTTCGAATTCCGGATCGAGAGTGACGTCCTGGATGATGACACGGGTGCCCTCCTTCAGTGCCCGTGCGGAGGCGGAACCGTCGTCGACAGAGACGTTCCGGAAGCGGTCCAGGAATTGCCGGCCGAAACCATGCTGCGCGACGATCCGCAGCGTGCGGGTTTCCGGATCATACAGTTGTATTGTGCCGAAGTCCGCTCCCTGTAGTTCGATTGTCGAATTCAGGACTTCACGGAACAGCGATGCAAGGTCAGCGACCGCGGTCAGACGGCCGCTCAACGCATGCAGCCGGGACATCGCCACTATCTCGGCCGCATGAAGCCGGGCCAAGGCAAAAGGGGATCTCACTCGGGAAGCAGGTCGCGCGCGGGCCGATGCTTGGCGAGATAGCCGTCCGCTCCAGCCCGCAGGCAAGCGGCACGCGCTTCTTCGCTCTCGCATGCGGACAGCACAGTGGCGGGCAGATTGGGCAGACCCGGCTCACGCCGCCGGGCAGGGAATTGGACGAACCAAATGAGCCACGGAAGCATCACGTCGGACAGTACAAGACCGTACTTCCGCCCCCCGGCCTCCAAAAGCCCCCCGGCCGCGAAAAGCTTGGCCTCGTCGTCGTCGGCCGATACGACCTCATCCCGGTCGTTGCCAGGCAGGCAGTCGAGATGGCGGCGCAGGTCGCCACTTTCTTCCGGTAGCAGCACAAGGGATTGTCCGATACCGGTGGGTCGCGCCGGTTGGGCAGAGGTCGCGCTATTCGGCGCGTCAATCATTGCTTCCAACGTCGACAGCCTCGCCCATCACCGCCCCAATCCGGTCGCCGTGGGCAAGTGAACTGAAAGCGTCTGTCGTGAGTCATCAGCCCCATTCAAGCTCGTCGTTCTCCAGCTAGGAAATGATCGGACGGGCAAGGTCGACGCAACGTACCGCCCTATGAGAAGCACGGCATCGCCTGCGGTACTTCTGCATTACTACGCTACTATCCCGTTGTGAACACAATCTCATAACGATCACTGCAGCTTTTGTGGAGGCGCATGCAAACTCGGGACTCAGCCCGTATCGCGGGTTGTGGGCCATGGGTGATCACTCACCATTCCATAGCGCTTTGGATTTCAATATATTATTGCAGTAGTCTGCCGACATAAATGCGCCATGGTAAGCCTCGACTGCCCCGATACAGCGCAAACGCTGACCAGGGCAGGAAACAGCGCAGCAGCAATCTGCGGCTCGGCGGGCCCCGAGTCGCTGAAAGACGTAGGTCGTCTACGGTCAGCCCGGAAGCGCTCTAGTACCCACTATCACTGAACCATGAGTCGCGACCAACTGGACTGAAACGCTGCCGGTTGGCTGACGAGCCGACGCTACCTGTGTGTCGCGCTTCAGCGATTCTGGGTACTAGCGCTCAACCTTGGGGACGAGTCGCAGCGAATTCACGTCGATCCTGCAATCTCCGCGGGGTGTCGTCAGGGAGGTAACAAAGCAATGAGTCAGTCCCCCTGCCGGTCACTGTCGGACGTAAGTTGTTCGTCGAGGCCGCAGCGGTTGAGAATACGAACGCGACGCGGGCCGGCCAGGCTGATCAGCCCACGATGGGTCAGATCTGTCAGAGCCCGGCTGACGGTCTCAACCGATAAGGCAAGGTAATCGGCAATGTCGTAACGCGAAGTCGGTAGCACCAGCCGGCCGGCATCGTCGTTCACCACGCGCTGCATGATCTTGACAAGGAAGGCCCCGACCTTCTCCCGTGCGGTGGTACGACCTAGAATAAGAATCAGCTGCTGCGAGCGGGACATCGCGCCGAGCACCATCGCGCTAATCTCGTGTGCGACTGCGGAATCCGAGTCTGCGAGGGTTTGCAATGCTTCGCGCGGATAGCACGCCACGTTGGTATTATCGACGACGGCATCGATCCCGTAGAAATGGCCCTCATCTCCGGTAAATCCAAAGAAGTCGTCAGGCAGCAGCAGATCAAGGATCTGTCGACGGCCGCCGGGCAGGACGACATAACATCTCGCGGAACCCGATAAGACACGGTACCAGTAAACGTCCGAACAGTCGGACCCATGTATTTCCTCGCCTCGATTGCGGAAAACCGGGATGGCTAGGTCTTCCAATCGGCGCGCCACATGCGGGTAGTTTCGTCGCTGCTGGACCAAGTGGTGCCCCCCTCGTGCATGTATGGGACGAATAGCGCCTGTCATCATCGCCTCCCGGTTGTCGTTGTACGCCAATGCGTGGCCGAGTTCGGCTCGATCGACCGCCGGCCTTGATAATGAGCAATCGCCGGACCGCCCGTAAGCTGGGCCAATTACGTAGCAGAAGTACCCTGTACGGATTTCCGCAATACTGTCCGCCTCGGCGTTGCTTGCTCAGGCTCCGGCGCTTTCCGATCTTATCCGCTGGACAGACGCACAAAACACAGCGTCGTGATCGAGAAATTCAGGTACTGATGCGATATCTACAAAGGCCGGATCGGGACTGTGACGACGATTATACCGTTGCCGACCAAGTTCCGTCAGAAACGCGACTATTCCTGATACGATGCAGATGTCATGATCTGATGATATTTGCCGAGGGCACCCATAGTCTGGATGGGGTCGGAAGTGCGCTATCTACCTGTTTTCCAGGCGTTTCGCCGGACGGCTACCCCAGTTCTGGGTCCGAATTTTCCGCTTTGGCCGCGCGCTGATCCTGCTCGCGCACCATCCAGTATACAGCCCCCAACGCGAGTGTAGACGCAGCGAGGCCGAGCATCATAAATGGCGTCTCCTGCGTGAGGTCGACCAGGATGAACTTTCGAACTAGTGCCAGCAGGGCAATCAACACTACGGTCCGAACTTGTACGATACCATGCCGGCGCTCAAGCACGCTCAAGATAGAGTGGTTTAATTCAAGTGCGATCAGGACCGTCATGACCATGCCGAAAATCGCCTGGAAGATTTCCGGTTGACCGGGATCGATGATCTTGTACAGTACCAGCCCGCAGATCTGATACATAAGTCGTAGGAGTGTCACGATAACAAGAACTGACACAAGTACCGTAAGCACAAGCGAAACGGCCTGCTCGAACCGCTCGTAGGCAGTTAGCAGCGCCCAGGCGTTGCGCGTCTCTTGTGGCGCATCGAAAGTACGGGCCAAATAACTTGAAAGGCGACCGGCGAGCGTGCGGAGTTGGTTGCTTGCGCTTGTCGCTATATCCCGCTCTGCATCCGGGTCCTGTGCCATGCCTGCGGGCGCCGATCTGCTCAGGTTCGCGCGTTGATTGCCCGGAACACCGCCTCCGGGCGGATCGGTAGGTGGCGGACGCGAGCGCCCGTGGCGGCGAAGATCGCGTTGCCTATGGCCGGACCGACCACCGTCGTCCCTGGTTCACCGAGGCCCACCGGCACCTCGGTACTGGGGACAAATTCCACCTCCACCTCCGGCACGTCACCCATGCGAAGCGGCGTATAGGTGTCCAGGTTTGTGTCCCTGGGCTGGCCCTTCACAAACTCCGATCCTTCATGCAGAGCCATGCTCAACCCCCACAATGCGGCACCTTCAACCTGAGCCAGGGCGCCGTCCGGATGAACCACAGTGCCGGCGTCGACGACAAGGTTCAGTTTCTGGACCGTGACGGCACCATTGGACCGATCGACGTGCACGCGCGCGGCGCAGGCCACCCAGGTCGGCATGTCGCGCTCCTGGCCGAACGTCGTCGCGATGCCAAGCCCAGTACTTTCCTGTAGCACGTTTCCCCAGCCGGCCGCCACCGCGACGCGACGCAGCACTTCGGCTTGTCGCCGCGCACCGCCGACGGCGTTCGGTGCCGATCCCGCATTGCGTCCGGCACCGTCCAGCAGCCGCATTCGGAACGTGACCGGATCGACCGCGGCGGCATGGGCAGCCTCGTCCATGAAGCTTTCGACCGCCCAGTTGGTCCACCCCGGTCCGACCGATCGCAACCAACCGGGACGGAAGCACCTGTTCGCCAGGTCGTTGGACAATGCCCGAACCCGCTGCGCTCCCACCGTATACCAGTGGTCGGCGCCGTTTATCGCGAACTGATCATACGGAGCCCCGTTGGTGCCCTTGGACATGAACGCAGGCGCCATGACCGCCGTGGGCCAGCCTGCCGCCGCATGATGGTCCATCGCCGTCACCTTGCCGCCCTCTCCGAACGCCATGCGTACGACCTGTACCGAAGGCGATCGAGGCGAATCAAAGCGCATGTCGTCGGGTCGCGTGCAGACCATCTTGAGCGGCCTGCCCAGCACCTTTGCCGCGAGTGCCGCGGGGACGGCGTAATCACCGTTGAGCCGTCGGCCGAACCCGCCACCCAGCAGGTATGAGCGCAGGACGATGGTGTTCTGATCGCGGCCCAGCGCTTTCGCCAGAACCGGCAGGATCAGCGACTGCCATTGATTGCCGGTGTGAATCTCGAAGACGCCGTCCTTCTCGAATGCCAGGGCGTTGATCGGCTCCAGTTGGAAATGCATGACGCTGTTGGTCGTGTAGGTGCGCTCCAGCGTCGACTTGGCCGCGGCAAAGGCAGCGTCCACGCCCGGGTCGTCGACCACCAGGGATCCGCCCTGGGGGTTGGCGATCAGTCGGGCCGCATGGTCCTGGAAGCCCTGCTCAGACACCGTGGCTGCCTCGCCAGAGCGCCACTCTACTTTCACAAGGTCAGCCGCCCGGTTGGCCCCGACAAAGCTGTCGGCGCACACCATCACCCAGCCCGGCGCAGTACCGGACGGGTCATCCAGAACCAGCGACCGCACGTAGCCCGAGACGCCCTTGGCCATGGAATCGTCGACCGAAACCACGCTGGAATCGTTACGCGTGGGTGGAATTTTCGGGCGGCCGTAGATCATCCCATCGACCATCGCGTCGAGCCCGTAACGAGCCTCGCCGTTCGTCTTGGGAGGAACGTCGATCGCCAGCGCCTGCTGCCCGATCAGGCGACGTTCGGTGGCCGGCTTGATTGGCATTTCAGCCAATTGTTCAGGCGTGTAGTGCCTCCGTAGATCGCCTCGCGCCACGATGTCTCGGTAGGCGATCGAAGCGTGTCCGGCTCTCACGTCGCTGTCGCGCGCGATGCACGCTTTGGGATCGACGCCGAGTAGCTTGGCACCCTCTTCGATAAGCGCAATGCGGCCGGCCGCGCCCGCCTGGCTCAGGGTGTGGAAACTTTGCCACACCGACCAGCTTCCGCCGGTGACCATCAGACCCCATTTCGGATCGGAATCGACCTGGATGATCCGGACGTCGGCCCAGTCAGCTTCCAGTTCGTCAGCGACGATGCGGGCCAGCGCGGTGCCCACGTGCTGGCCCATCTCAGCCCTCGTGATATTCACAACCACCAGGCCGGTCTTGTCGATGCTGTACCAGATCGTCGGTTCAAACAGATCCGCGGGACCGGCCTCAGCCTGGTCTCCAGTGGAGGACGCAGGTGCGGAACGGCCGGACCGCATGAATCCCAGCACTATGCCACTATTCACAACCGAGATAAGAAAGCTGCGCCGCGATTTGGATGTATAGCCGATGCCAGGATCGGACGACCGCGGCACCTCACTCAGGGGCAACATCTTGTTCATGGCAATGCCTCACTTCTGAGAGGTATCCTTTCGCATTCTTGTAGCCGCCAGCTTGATGGCATTGCGAATCCGGATATACGCCATGCAGCGGCAAAGATTGCCGGCCATCACCGCGTTGATGTCCTGGTCGGTCGGGTCGGGATAGTCCGCCAGCAGCGCGGCCGCCTGCATGATCTGTCCGGACTGGCAATAGCCGCATTGCGGAACCTGCAATTCAATCCAGGCTTTTTGCACTGAATGCTGACCCGCTGGGTCGAGCCCTTCGATGGTCGTGACCGCGGCACCCGCGACGCTGCGGACAGTCGTGATGCACGACCGGGCCGGACGGCCATTCACATGGACGGTGCAGGCGCCGCACATGCCGATCCCGCACCCATACTTCGTCCCCTTAAGGCCAATCTCGTCCCGGATCGTCCAAAGTAACGGACTATCGTCGGGACCTTTGATCGAAACAGTTTTACCATTGAGCAGTAATGTGGTCATGATCACACCGATCTACAAACGTAACTACCGGGAACCCGCCAGTTGCTCGCGGATTGCGGCAACCTGCTTGTCCACATCGGCCCAGGGCGGGCGGTCCGTGCGGGTGCGGCGCAGATAGGCCGCTAGCCTTGCCACATCCGCGTCGGTGAACGCAGACGCGTAGGCCGGCATCACCAGACCGGGCCCGCCGTCCTGTAAGCTGAGACCGCCCAACACGACCCGGATGAAATTGGCTGGCGTGGGCAAGGTCAGCGCACTGTTTAGCGCAAGTTCCGGACGAACGGTCAGCGGCATCGGACCGGCATTGTAGTGGCAGCCTATGCAGGCACCGGCATAAAGGCGGGCGGCAGGGTCGTACTCCTGACCGCTGCCAAGGTGTGACGTGGCCAACCTGCTCCTCACCACCGCCTCTACGGCGGACCCCCGAACAGCGGCCTGGTCGATATCCGCGAAGTAGACCGCCTGCGCTTGAATATCGGCGTCCGGAACGGCCGCCAGCCCGGTGTGGATGACCGGGGCCATCGGACCGCCGGAAACGCCATGCAGGGGACTCGCACCGCTGCGCAGGTAGCTGAACAACTCGCCCTGCGTCCAAGGGACGGGGGAGGGGTTGGAATCCGTCAAGGTGGGCGCGACCCAGCCGTCCACCATGTCCCCCGCGTACGCGTCATGGACCTTTTCAGCACCCAGCGTATTGCGTGGCGTGTGACAACCACCGCAATGACTGAGACCCTCAGCCAGGTAAGCCCCGCGGTTCCATTCCGCCGTCTTGGTCGTATCGGGTTGGTAACGCCCGCTTCTGAAAAACAGCAGCTTCCATCCCTCCTGGAATATGCGGATGTTGAGCGGAAAGGGAATGGTGTTCGGCGGTGGAGAAGTGCTGACCGGCGGGCGGGTCATAATATAGGCATACACCGCTTTCACGTCGTCATCCGAAACCTTGGTGAAATGATCGTACGGGAATGCCGGGAAAAGATGCGACCCGTCACGGGCCACGCCCTCATGCATCGCACGGGCAAAGGCGGCCTCAGACCAGTTGCCGATACCCGTCGCCGGATCCGGCGTAATGTTGGTCGAGTAAATCGTTCCGAATGGTGTCGCGAGCCCATACCCGCCAGCAAACGGCTCGCCGCCCGCCCTTGTGTGGCATACCGCGCAATATCCCGCTCCCGATAGCATTTGGCCTTCTGCCACCAATTCGGCTGCGAAGCTGGTCCGAACGGGCGGGGGGACAGGCGCTATGGCAGGCCGCCACGCAAGGATAAAGAAGCCAGCCAGCCCCAACGAACCTATCCCGATGACCCCAATGATGACGCGCTTAAGCAGCGAACAGTATCCTTCTTATATCAACGAGGCCGCCGTCATGAATTGGAGATCATGACGGCGACGCCCCGAAATGGAACCGGCCTCTCGGCAGGCCGTGTCATCGGCCAGCTGGCGAGCCCGTGCCAGTTGGCGAGCCCGTGCCAGGCGGCAAATGGGCAGCGGGCGCGGCGTCATTTGCAGCGCCGTTCCCAAGGTCGCGATCAGGTCAGGGGCCGATCGTAATACGGTTGTCGACCTTGGTGACACCCGGTGCAAGCCAGGCGGCGCGTTCCGCTTCCTGGCGTTCGACCCAAGACCGCACGGTGCCCTTCAGGATCACTTCGCTGCCATTGGCGTCAACAGTAATTCGATTGGCATCCACTTCGGCGTTACGCCGAAGCGCCGCCTCGATCTTCTGCTTGATTTCCTGCGGTTCAACGCGGGGCTTGAGAAGGATCAGGTTGCTCACCCCTTTGACGCCGCTGATGCGGCGCACGGCCTCCTCGGCTCGCGTGCGTTGGTAGTTCCATTCCGCCGTCCCATCCAGCGTGACCCAGCCGTCCTTCACGATCACCTTCATATTCTCGGATGAGTACGGCAGCTCACGCTTCAGCGCGGCGACCGCATCGCGGGCAATCTCCGGATCTGTGCGTTGGCTGGAAATCGGCAGGCGAACCTCAATATCGTTGGCGACCCCGACGACACCCGATACGCGCTTCGCGTCACGCTCGGCCTGCCATTTCTGCGTGTAGCTGCGAACGAAACCCGTTAGCGTCGCGACCCCGTCCTTAACGGCAACGCCGATGTCCGTTGGATCAATGTCCGGATCCCATCTCAGTTCGGCTTCCACATCGCGCTTGATGTCGCTGTCGGTTTTCATCACTGTCTCCCGTTGTTGATACAAATGCCTGCACCCCCGGCCAGGGTCGGACGGGTGCCGCAGAAAAAGCCTAGATCACAGCTCATGGGGATGCCTTGACGGCGGTCAGATTCTCGCATCGCAAGGGCACTAGATCGTTCTGATATCAGATAGAAGGCATCATCCCTACAAGGCGCCAAAACGGCGATGGAGCAAAACGAAGCCCTTGTACACCGCCAGACGAATGACTCGTTCGCTCACTCTGTTTGCGTCATGGCCGGGCGGCGTCCCGGCCATCCGCCCCCGAACGTCGGTGCGCAGATGGCCGGGAACTCGATCACCGTCACGTGCAACTTCTATCCGTGTTCGTCCGGTGCGCCCCGAATGGCGTGATCACCTTGTGGGTGCAAGTTCCACCCGGGCAATGGTCGATTAGCCCGGTAGCTGGCAGGCGGTGCGGTTGGGTAACTGGCCGTATCGAGGCCCCGCGACAAAGGCCGCCTTGGGCGGCGGAGCGAATCGACGGGCCGTAACGTGTGTAAAGCCTGAGCAGGCCTCGAAAGGGAAGTTGTGGACGCCGACCCGCCCGGAGTTCGGGGAAGGCAGCACGATCTGGGGAAGCAGCCGACAGATGTACCTAGAGCGGTCCACCGGGGTAAGGGGCACAGCACGTCAGTGAGCGGGGAGGGGAAACGGGTCGCGCAAGCGATACCGCGCCCTTCCTCGACCCTACTGTCCATCCGTGGTTCCAAATTCTTACCTGACTCACCCACCCCGAAAACATCCGAGAGCCGCGAAGCCAGCGGAATTCGAAATGCGATAGCATGCCACCGACGGTCCTCTGGATGATACCGCCCCGCCCGCGACCCCGTCTGTATAAGGCGAACCCATGCGTCATCTGGAGATAACCGGATTCCAAGACCAGCCACCTATCCCAGCGCGCAAGTCCTTGCCAAAGGCCATTCATTACTTGCGCTTCTCCAAGTCGTCGCGACAACCACCCCGCGTTGACCCATCACGACCCGGCGTTTCGTCTCTAAACAACACGCCGGGCCAGCACGATAAGATATAGTGCGTCAATCAGATGCGTAAAATTCCGGCAACGCGTCCGCCGCCGGACGCCGCTAAGACGACTGAACCGGAACGCGTTTCGAATCGTCCTGAGCTTGTCTTGTCTTGGGAATTGTCACTGTCAGGACGCCGGCTTTGAACGATGCTTGCGCCGCATCGGAATTCACCTCATCGGGTAGTGTTACGGTTCGCTCCAGCCGGCCGAAACTGCGTTCGCGAAGAATGTAGCCATCCTCTTCCACATCCCGCCCAGCCTTCTTCTCCGCGGCGATCGTCAGCACACCGTCGCTGACCCGCACGTCGATATCGCCTTCTTCTACGCCCGGCAATTCCGCCATGACTTTGACATCCTTGTCGGTTTCCACCACATCGATCTGAAATGCACCGCCCTGTTCCACAGGCAGCGTCTGCCACCCGGTAAGTGGAATCGGGAACAACCGCAGGAAGTCGTCAAAAGCACGATTGACGTTGCCCTGCAGTGCCACGACAGGATCGCCTCCACTTCGGGAAGCCGGCTGATCCCTGCGCTGCGCACTCCAAGGGATAAGATCAGTCACCCTCATGATCCTGCTCCTTCAAGCCGCGTTGACGGCGATCTTCTTGGCCGCGGTGTCTGGGGCCTTCGGCACCGTTAGCCGCAGCACGCCGTCCTTCAACGTCGCATCGATATGCTCGCCATCCATCTCGTCGGAAAAGATGAAACGGCGCTCGTAGGTGCCATCCTGGAACTCGATGTGCACCGGCGCATAACCCTCTGGTGCAAACGACTTCACCTTTGCCGATATGGTCAGCACCCGCTTCTCCAGCGTAACGTCCAAGCTCGCGGGATCGGCGCCGGGAACATCCAGCAACATGATAACCGTGTTACCTTTCTCGATAATATCGGCCGGGGGTACAAAGATCGGCCCTGTAGGCTGCCCTTCGGCCGCGGCCGCGGTCACGCTGCCGTTCGAGGTCGCGCTCCCGTTGGGGCTCGCGTTTCCGTTTGAGGTCGCTTGATCCATCATAGTTTCCTTCTACTGGCGGGATCTCAGGCCCGCGCGATGGTGATCCGATGGGGCTTGTCTTCCTCCGGGCGCGGCAACGTCAGCGTCACCACGCCGTGCTCGAACTTCGCCGAAGCCTTGTCGGCATCGACGCGGAACGGCAGGACGACGTTGCGGGCAAACGGACCGGTCACGCGCTCCTGGCGTTGCACAACGGCGGAATCATCCGTCGGTTCGGGTTGGCGGGTTCCGCGCAAGGTGACGGTGTCGCGCCGTATCGTGATTTCCAGATCCTCTGTGCTGACGCCCGGTACTTCCGCGGCAACGTTCGCACCATCCGGGTTCGTCCAGAGGTTCAGCAGCGGAAACTCCGGCGGCGGATAGAACCGCATTGTTCCAAACATTCGGTTGAGATCGGCCTGCGCCCGCTGCATGTCGAGTAACGGATTAAAGCCACGCCTTGCTGGCGCCATTCCTGTGAGCATTCCTCTTCTCCTTTGCCTTAAGCACGGGAACCTTCGGGAAACTGAAGCAAGGGAATGTTGCCGTCGTTGACGCCCGTCAATTCATCCCTGATGGCAGCGATTTATCGTCGCAAACGTCAGCGCGACGCGCAGTCAGCAAAAAAGGAGTCTGCCCGCGATGGCCAGCACCGATCCTTACGAACTGCTGGGTGTCGCAAGAGGCGCTTCGCAAAAAGACATCCAGCAGGCGTATCGACGACTGGCCAAGAAGCTGCATCCGGATCTCAACCCCGGAGACAAGGAAGCCCAGAGAAAGTTCCAGGATGTATCGGCGGCTTATGACATTCTGGGTGACGAGGAAAGGCGCGCCCGCTTCGACCGGGGTGAAATCGACGCATCAGGTGAAGAGCAGCCGCAACGCCGCTACTATCGGGACTACGCCGATACTGGCCCAACGTCCGATACCTACAGCGGCACCTCGGGCTTTGCCGATTTCCGCGATAACGATGACATCCTGTCGGCGTTTTTTTCCCGCCGGGCAGGGCGCGGCTTTCGGATGCGCGGCAATGACCGGCATTATCGCTTGGAACTTGATTTTCTGGATGCCGTGAATGGCGCCACCCGTCGGATCATCCTGCCCGACGGTTCCTCTCTCGATGTCGTTATTCCACCGGGTACGCGCGATCACCAAACATTGCGACTGCGCGAAAAAGGCGAGCCCAGTAGCAGCGGCGGCGGAGCAGGGGATGCCTTGATCGAAGTAATTGTGCGGCCACACCCTTTCTTCCACCGTGACGGTAACGATATTCGTCTCGACCTGCCCATTACTCTGACCCAAGCGGTGCTGGGCGGTAGGATCGCCGTTCCCACCCCCGATGGCTCGGTTACCGTAACGATCCCTAAATGGTCCAACACCGGAAAAGTGCTGCGGCTGAAGGGCAGGGGGGTGCCGAGCGGAGGCAGTCGGCGTGGTGATGAATACTTGACCTTGCAAATCAAGCTGCCACAAAAACGTGATCCGGACCTGGAGAACTTCATCGAGCATTGGCCCGCTGGAAGGACCTATAATCCGCGGCGCGAAATGGGTGTTGCATGATTGATGAAGCCGAAATGTGCCGCCGCGCCGGTATAAAGTCCTACATGTTGCGCGAATGGATACAAGCCGATTGGATCCACCCGCGGTCCGACCTGATGGGGGCAAGCTTCTCCGACATCGATCTGGCAAGGGCGCGATTGATCCGCGATCTCGCCGGCCCGATGGGCGTCAACGAGGAAGGCGTGGCGGTCATCTTAAGCCTGCTGGATCAGATCCATGGGCTTCGTCGTGCACTCCGGCGCATGAACTCCGCGGTCGTCGCTCAGGACGCCGCGGTGCGCCGGCGCATCAGGTATGAGGCGAGCAAGATCCCGTAGCGGACGCCCAGTAGCGGCCCGTAGCGGATGTAGCCGGCTCGCCCTAACCGTCCGCGTGTTTATCGCCCTCGCTGGCAACAGGGGTCTCTTTCGGCGATTTGCTGACGCCGACCAGCGCCGGGCGCAGCAGCCGTTCGTGGTGGACATATCCGGGCTGTAGCACGGCCGCCACGGCCCCGGGCGGATGGCTGTCGTCGGCCAGTTCGAAGCTTGCTTCGTGCCAGTTCGGATCGAATTTCTCACCAATCGGATCCAGCCGGCGCAAACCATGCCTGGCGAACGCATCAAGCAAAGCCCGGCGCGTTGCCTCGATCCCCCCAAGCAGGCCACTGACCGCGCCATCCGAGCGCTGCTCCGGCGGCACGCTGGCAATCGCGCGTTCCAGATTGTCCGCCGTCTGCAGCAGGTCGCCGGCGAACCGGAAGGCGGCATACCGCACCGCCTCATCCCGATCCCGCTGGGTCTGCCGGCGGATATTCTCCTGGTCCGCCAGGCTGCGCAGCAGGCGATCCTTGGTCGTTGCCAATTCTGCCGCCAACTCAGTCACGTTTCGCCCATGCTCGGAACCTGACCGCTCGGAACCTGCTGCCGCCGGCTGATCCTGGTCGGAACCAACTTGACCAGAAACGTTGTTAGCTTCACTCATGGACCGGCCTCCGTTTCGGCGCTCGCTTCCAGCCCTTACTTGTGCGCCCGCTTCTGCGGATCGACTTCCTCGAATTCGGCGTCCACAACATCGTCATCGCCTGACCCCTCGGTCGGACGGCCCGCCGTGTCGTCGCCCGGCGACTGCGCCGGCTGGCCAGCGGCTTCCGCAAGCTTCATGGACACCTGTGACAAGGCTCGGCTCCTTTCCTCGATCTGGCCGACATCCTCGCCGGCAACGGCGGCTTTCAGCGCGTTGAGCGCAGTCTCGATTGCCGTTCTGTCCGCGGAGCTAAGCTTGCTGCCGTGCTCGTTCAGGGATGTCTCGGTTCCATGAGTAAGGCTTTCCGCCAGGTTGCGCGCTTCCACAAGCGCCCGCCGCTTCTTGTCCTCCTCGGCATGCGCTTCCGCTTCCTTCACCATCCTTTGGATGTCCGCCTCCGTCAGGCCACCAGAGGCCTGGATCCGGATCTGTTGTTCCTCGCCGGTTCCCTTGTCCTTCGCAGAGACGTTGACGATGCCGTTCGCATCAATGTCGAACGTGACCTCGATCTGCGGCATACCGCGCGGCGCCGGCGCAATACCGACCAGGTTGAACTCGCCAAGCAGCTTGTTGTCCGCGGCCATCTCGCGTTCGCCTTGGAATATCCGGATCGTCACGGCCTGCTGATTGTCCTCCGCCGTCGAGAAAGTCTGGCTCTTCCGAGCCGGAATTGTGGTGTTGCGTTCGATCAGGCGTGTGAACACACCACCCAACGTTTCGATCCCGAGCGACAGCGGGGTCACATCCAGCAGCAGCACATCCTTGACGTCGCCCTGCAGCACACCGGCCTGGATCGCCGCACCGATGGCGACGACTTCATCCGGATTGACGCCTTGGTGCGGGGCTTTGCCGAAGAACTGATTGACGATTTGCTGGACCTTGGGCATGCGCG
>JAQGHW010000008.1 GCA_028291505.1 Rhodopila sp.
TTTGCCCATCAAGTGGTCGTCAGCCCGGATGCTCACCACATTTGCTACTGTCACTCGCCCTCGCGCTTTCTCTGGGACTTCAACGGCTATACACAGCGAGAAGGTTTGTCAGCATCGAAGCGGGCGCTGGTCGTGCCGTTCCTTCCTTCACTGAGAACGTTCGATTTCGCCTCAGCGCAGCGTGTCGATACCTGGATCGCCACCAGCCGCGTCGTCAGACAGCGTATCGACAAGATCTATCGCCGCCCCAGCGTGATCATTCCCCCGCCCGTCAATCTCCATGAATTCTCACCGAACGGTAGTGGTCATGACGGGTATTTTTTGCTTCTCATGCGCCTCGTCGCCTGGAAACGCGCGGACATTGTCATAGAGGCCTGCAGCAGACTTGGCTTGCCGCTGGTGGTTGCGGGCGATGGACGTGATGATGCGAGACTGCGTCCACTGGCGGGGCCAACCGTCAGCTTCGTTGGCCGGGTCGACGGCGCCCGGAAAGCGGATCTGTTCGCCCGCTGTGCAGCCTTTATCCTTCCGGCTATCGAAGACTTCGGCATCACCCCGCTCGAGGCGATGGCATCCGGCCGCCCGGTCATCGCGGTCGGCAAGGGGGGCGCGCTCGACACCGTCATTCCCGGTCTCACCGGAGAGTTCTTTGCGGAGCAGACGGTGGAAGGTCTTCTGGAGACCCTACGTTGCTTCAAGCCCGACGATTACAATCCCACAGTCATCCGCCGGCATGCGGCTTCCTTCGGAGGCGAGCAGTTCCGCAAGCGGATTGGCGATGCGGTGCGCGCCGCCTGTCAAGGGCGCCGCGCAGCCGATGGGGATGTCGCTGCCACTCAGGTGAGGGCAGCTTGGTCCGCTGAAACATACCAGCAAACGGCGGAAGTCGGAACGTGAATGGCAAAAGCACTACAAATGGACGAACCCCCGCGCCGACGGGTTCCCCGAGGCCATGGGACGCCCTACAGGGACCCCCAGGCGGTCCCCCCACCGGACGCCATTACGCCCGACAACACGCAGCCCGGATCGGCTTTCTGCGTCCCTCACAGGAGGGCGGACGCATGACCATGTTCGCCAGGGGAGTCGGGAGCGCGTTGGCCGCGCAGTCCCCCGGCTTCGTGGACCTCAAAGTGCAGCCAGCAACCGGCGCAACGCGGGCTGGTAATCGCATGCTGCAGGTCGGCCCCGGCTGGTTCCCGGAACGGAGAGGTGGCGCCGAGAACGTATACTACAATCTCTTCCGTGAACTGCAGACCAACGGCTTCGAGGTGCGAGGCGTTGTGCCCGGAACGCAGCAGGCGGAACGCGAGACCGAGGGCCGGGTTCGCACCTACGAAGACCGCGGCAGGTCGCTTCTGTCGCGGAGCATCGCAATCCGCCGCGTCTCCCGGGAGCTGTTCGGCAGTCAGACCGACATCGTCGGCTCGCATTTCGCTCTTTGCGCGCTGCCCGTCCTCGACAGGATCGGCCAAAAGCCTTTCGTCGTGCATTTCCACGGACCCTGGGCCTTGGAGAGCGCGACGGAGGGCGGCGGAGCGCTGTCCGTGCGAACCAAGATGGCGATCGAAACTGCGGTCTACCGCAGAGCGGACCGGATCATCGTTCTGTCAGACGCTTTCGGGCGAATCCTCCGGCAACATTACGGCATTCCAGCCGCAGTCATCCGGCGCGTTCCCGGTGGGGTGGACTGCGGTCGGTTGGCTGTCAGCGCCACCAGAGATGCCGCCCGGGAGAGGCTGCGGTGGGAGCGCAACCGGCCGATCGTGCTCGCGGTGCGCCGGCTGGTGCGGCGTATGGGAATGGGCAATCTGATCCAAGCCATGGCGATGCTGCGCCGCTCAAACGGGGATGCTGTCCTCTATATCGCGGGGACAGGGCCGGAACGTGCTGTTCTTGAAAGCCAGGCGGAAAGTTCAGGCCTAAGCAATTCCGTTCGTTTCGTTGGAGCTTTGTCCGACGCCGACCTTGCCTTGGCCTATCGCGCCGCCGACATCACGATTGTCCCAACCGCTGCCCTGGAAGGCTTCGGTCTGATCGCGGCGGAATCCCTCGCAGCCGGCACGCCGGTCCTCGTCACGCCTGTCGGCGGACTGCCGGAAGTCGTCTCCGGACTCTCTGAACGGCTGGTGCTGCCGGACAAGGATCCTGCAGGCATTGCGAACGGTCTTGCCCACGCGCTCGACCACCCGTCGTCACTGCCCAATTCGGAGGCCTGCGCACGCTATGCCCGAGCCAATTTCGACTGGGCCCATGTCGGGGGCCAGGTCGCCTCGATCTATCGCGAGGTGCTTGGAACCCAGGACCGTCAGGGCGCTCCCCAGACGCAGCCATTGGGGACGGTCGTTACCGATACGCTAGCGGCCGTGCAATTGACACCGAGGGATGCGCAGCCATGAGCACTGGTGCCCAGATCGTTGTGACCGACCCGGGGAGTAACCGTCCCCCGACGCGGCGCGGACCATTGAAACGATCGCTTGTCCCGGAAACGACGCTGCTGAGGGTGGTGCTGCAGCGAAAGTGGAGTATTCTTGCTTTCGCGTGCGTAACCACAGCCATTGCCGCTGTCGTGGTGGAGCAAATTCCGGTTCGTTACGCGGCAACCGCCTCCATCGTCGTCGACCCTCGACAACCGCGCGTCATCAGCGTGGATAGCCTGCTTTCGACCCAGGTTGCCGACCCCCTTCTCCTGCGGACCCGGATGGAGGAACTGCGCTCACCGCAGATCGCCCGAGACGTCATTCAGCAGTTGAAGCTCAACGAAAATACGGAGTATTGCGCCAAACCCCCGTCGCTGATGGCGACCTATCGGCGCCTTCTTGCCAAATTCGATATTTTCCCCAAGGCGCCTGCGTCGGATGCTCCAAAGACTGCTGGTTGCTTGATCACGGTCAAAGATGCGACCGAGATTTTGTTGCGCAACGTGACGGGCAGCTCGGATGGCCGTTCGTTCATCATTTGGGTCGGCGCGGAGGCGGCCAACCCTCAACTTGCTGCCGACATCGCCAACTCCTATGCGTCCACCTTCGTCGCCGTACGGCGTGAGGAGATGCAGGGAATAGCGCAGCAAGCGAGGGTGTGGCTCACCAACAATGCTTCCGAGTTGCGCGAAAAGATGCAGGCCGCTGCGACGGCCGTCGACACCTATCGAGGGCAGCATTCGCTGGCGACGATCCGTGGAGAAACATTGACTGCGATGAGCCTCAGCGATCTCAACAGTCAACTCAATGACGCAATCAGCGATCTTACCAAGAAACAGGCCGCGCTCAGCCAGCTCGATAGCATTATGCACGGAAACGGCAACATATATGCCACCTCGACGGTGCTGGGCATGCCGGGTGCACAAACCTTGCTCGAGCAGTATACGCAGGTTCTGCTGAAGCAGGCGCAACTGCGCGCACGATTTGGCGACGCGCATCCGGAAGTTGTGGCGGCAAACTCTCAGGTCGAACGAAGCCGAGCGCAGATTCGGACTGAAACTGCAAAGGCTATTGCCGCCCTGCGGGGCGATGTTGCCGCCGCAATCGCCCGTCGCGATGCTCTGGCGACGAAGGTGCAGGCGCTTCAGCAACAGGTGACTGAGCAGGGACATGCTGACGTGCGCCTTGCGGAGCTGGAGCGTGAGGCAACCCTGACACGCGAACTGTACGGCACGCTGCTGACGCGTCTGACGCAAATTCAGGCTGAGGAAAGTTTGCAAGTCGCCGACGTTCGCCTTGCTGTCGAGGCCC
>JAQGHW010000037.1 GCA_028291505.1 Rhodopila sp.
GGGCCCGCAGCCTCGTTCACCGGCGACGGCGCGTATGATCAGGACAACGTCTACCGCACCGTGATCGATCATGATCCAGATGCTGAGGTTATCGTGCCACCACGCGCCACCGCAGTGTTGAGCGAGATGGCCGAGACCGCACCCACACAACGCGACCGCCATCTCCAGCGCATTGCCGAAATGGGAAGGATGGGATGGCAGAAGGCGTCGGGCTACAACAAGCGCAGTCGGGTTGAGACCGCGATCGGGCGCTACAAGCAGTTGATTGGGGATGGGTTACGCTTCCGCAAGGACGGGCGTCGTGCCACCGAAGTTGGCGTCGCCGTCCATGTCTTGAACCAGATGCAAGAACTGGGACGCCCGATCTCCGTCCGGATCAAATGAACTCAGATAGGGTTGCGTTCGCTGCGAACTTCTCGTCGATCCATGCAACAGCGCCACCACCTGATCAAGAATTTCTTTTGCAAGCTGAAAGGAGTTCAAGCGGATCGCCATGCGCAGCGACAAAACCGACGCGAGCTTTGCCGCGATGATTTATCTTGGCTCTACAATCATCAACTCACAGTGAATCTCAACAGGCCCTGGTAACATCTATCTTGAACTTTCCGCGAGTTGCTTGCGCAGCGCCCGCAACTCATCGAACCGAGCTGTGACGTCCCGCATGATCGCAGCAATGCCGGCCATCTGCCCGTTATCGCCTGTGAACGGCACGATGGTAAATTCAACAGAAAGACGTGTGCCATCCTTCCGCACCGCCGGCACTGACAGAATCTTCCCGTCGCCGTAACGAGTCTGCCCGGTTCGCATGGTCTCGCGATAACCGTGCCAGTGCCGGTCCTGCAAGTTCCCTGGAATGATGATGTCGAGCGATTGGCCCAAAGCCTCCTGTTCGGTGAACCCGAACAGGCGAACAGCCCCGGCGTTCCAGACCTGGATCAGTCCGGTTTCGTCGGCATAGATGATCGCGTCGGGCATTCCCGCAACCAGGGTCCTGGCGAAACGGTCAAGATCAAAAGGCATGCGTCCTCCAGTTCGACGGCAGCATATCGCGATGCGTCGTCAGTACGGCATCTATCGGAACGTCGTGCGGTTGTAGGAAGCTCGTGGTCAGAGCACTGAAGTCATGGTCAATGCCGATGACTACCGGCCGTAGGGACAGCGAGCCGAAGGTCCGATCGAAATTGCCGCCGCCCTCTCCCAGCCAATGACCCGCCTGATCGAACCCGACTGCGGATGCAAGTACCAGCCCCGGCAACACTACATTGTCGCCTGGGATCCAGCGCCAGTATTCCGGGGGCGTTTTTGGCGTAACCAGCACGGGCAGGCACAGGCTTGATTTTCCCTGTCCCTCGTGTGTGGATGCCCAGGGCATCAGATTGATTTCCCGCTTGATCGGCCAGTAGAGGCCGATGGTGGCGACGCCTTGCGTCGTAACGATATCGTCCAGCATTCCTGCGATGGCATTGGAGGATGTGTCCCGAATCGCCCACCACGAAGATGGGTTAGCTATGCATTCTATGCGGGCATGGCTATGGAAACGCAATATAGAAAATCGGCTTTTTTTAAAGCCGGGGACGGATCTGGGCGCGTCGGCCGAGCCTTCCCGCCGCCGGCCTTAGAGAGGAATGGCCCGAGGGCCCCTGAGACCATCAAGATGGGTATCGCCCCACCCTTTCCGGCGGGGCGACACAGCGGGATCACGATAATTTTGTCAGCCGGCAGACGGTCGACTGGACCAACATCCACGGCGCCATCAAGGTTGGCCGGCAAACCTGCACAGTCGAGGCGCAATTCCTACGACATCATGTACATGATGCAGGATGGCTCCCGCGTCGCGCAGGAGTTGATCGGCCCAGCCGGCATCCGTTGCGTCGTCGGCTGCGCTGGGTATCGCGCCAATCCGCACCACGAAGTCGATCTCCGAGCGTCCCCACTCCCTGCAACGCCGCCGCCGACGGCTTAGGGAATCAACAGCCCGCCCGAAGACCGATCCTTACTCCCTTGCTGTCAGACCACCTTCTCGGCGTGCAGCTGCGCGATCTGCTGCGAGTCATAGCCGAGGGAGGCCAATACCTGGTCCGAGTGTTCGCCTAGCAGCGGCGAGCCGGTAATTTCCACCGTTAGCTCGGAGAACTTGATCGGGCTCCCGACGGTGAGATACTTGCCGCGAGCCTTGTGCTCGACTTCGACGATGCTGCCGCTTGCGCGCAGAGACGGATCGTTTTCAATTTCCTTCATTGACATCACGGGCGCGCAAGGAACGTCGTACTTCCGCAGGACATCCACGGCTTCAAATTTCGTCCTGTTCTCTAGCCAGGTCTCGATATAGCCGAAGATGTCGAAGATCTTGTCCTGTCTGGCCGTGGCCGTGTTGTAGGCGGGATCGTCAATCCATTCCGGCCTGTCGATCGCCTTGCAGGTGTTCGCCCAGTTCTGCCCCTGGATGGTAAAGTAGATGTATGCGTTGGGATCAGTCTGCCAGCCCTTGCACTTCAGAACCCAGCCCGGCTGACCACCGCCGCCGGCATTGCCGCCACGCGGCACGGCGTCACCAAACTTGCCGTGCGGATACTGCGGATATTCCTCCAGAAACCCGGTACGGTCGAGGCGAAGTTGATCCCGCAGCTTGACGCGGCAGAGGTTCAGCACTGCGTCCTGCATCGCACAGGACACCTTTTGGCCGCGGCCCGTGATGTCGCGCATGCGTAGCGCCGTGAGGATACCGATGGCCAGATGCATGCCCGTATTGCTGTCCCCGAGTGCCGCTCCGGTGACCGTCGGCGGGCCATCCCAGAAGCCGGTGGTCGAGGCGGCACCCCCCGCACACTGAGCGACGTTCTCGTAAACCTTCAAGTCCTCGTAGGCATGTCCGTCGCTGAACCCCTTCACCGATGCGAGAATCATCCGCGGGTTGAGTTCCTGGATGCGTTCCCAGGAAAAGCCCATGCGGTCGAGCGCACCTGGACCGAAATTCTCGACCATGACGTCCGAGGTCCTCACCAGCTCCTCGAGGATTTTTTTGCCCGCGGGCTTCTTGGTGTCTAATGTCAGCGAACGTTTGTTGCTGTTCAACTGCGTGAAATAGAGGGCATCTACATCCGGAATGTCGCGTAGCTGGCTGCGGGTGACGTCCCCCGAACCAGGCCGCTCCACCTTTATGACGTCCGCACCGTACCAAGCCAGCAGCTGGGTACAGGCCGGACCGGCTTGTACATGCGTGAAGTCAATGATGCGAATTCCATCCAGAGCTTTAGTCATCGTTGCTACCTTTCTTTCCATTCAGTTCTACGTGCGGCGACGAAGGTCCTAGGCCGTTTGTCCATGACCGCCGTTTGCCGTGGCTTCGCTGTCCATCAATCGGCATGACGCATGCGCTGCGACTGCGCCTGATGTGGCGCACTCACTGCTTCCTCCGGGCTTGGCTTGGCATGCTGGGTCACGCGCAACGGACGCAGGACGAAGATCGCGAGAATGACTACGATGAAGTTCGCGGCGGCGGCGGCCACGAATACTTCGAACCAACTTCCCGTTGCTTCGGTGATCTCGTTCGCGAACGGCACGAGAAGGGCGGACACGCCTTTGGCGGTGTAGAGAAGGCTGGTGTTCACAGTCGCGTATTTCGACCCGAACGTATCGGCACAAGTCGATGGGAACAGGCTGAAGATCTCGCCCCAGGTAAAGAAGATCAAGGCGGCGAATAAGACGAAGCACCACGGATTCAGGCCCATTGATCCGAGTAGAAGATAGCTGATGCCCCCGAGACCGAATGCGACCGCCATGGTGAACTCGCGCCCGATCTGGTCTGATACCCAACCAAAGAACGGCCTCGCAGCGCCATTCATTATATTGTCGACCACAAGAGCGACGCTGAGGGTGGAGGCGCCGAACAATAGTACGGTCTGGGAGAGCTTGTAATCGACGGCGATCACGGCGAGTTGTGCGGTTGCCATCAGCCCGCTTGCAGACGCCATCACGAACATCACATACAGCAGCCAGAAGGTCGGTGTGGCCAGCATCGCCCGCGGCGTGTAGTTATGCGCGGATTGCGGCACCGCCTTCGACGGGACGACCGCTGGTGCCTCGCCGGGACCAGGCGACTGAAGAAGCCAGGCGATCAGGAAAAGAAGGCCACCCTGGAGCAAACCAAACCAGAAGAAGGTCGCCGAATAGCCATGCGCGTCAATCATGATCTTGATCGGGATCACGGTTACCGCGGCACCCGCGCCGAATCCAGCGGCCGTAAGGCCGCTGGCGAGGCCACGGCGGTCGGGGAACCATTTTACCGCGCCGCCGACGCAGGTCGCATATACCGAGCCAGCCCCGATACCGGAGAGCGCTGCACCGAGATAGAGCAGCCAGAGGGAGTCGGCGTAGGCGTTAATCACCCAGGCGACCGAGACCATGACGCCGCCCAGGGCGACCGCGAGCTTGGGCCCACGCCGCGGTCCGAGGTAGTCGATAATGCATCCTGCGCCCGGCGTGAACCAGGTTTCGAGCGCAATGAAAATACTGAATGCCCACTGGATTTCGGCGATCTCCCATCCGTGCGCCTGCTGGATGGGCCGAACGAACAACGTCCAGCTATATTGCAAATTGGCGATCAACATCATGCATAGGACGCCGAATATAAGCTGGTGCCTCCGGTTCACGGGGCCCGGGCTCCTTGCTATCGCGTTTATGAACATCTCTATCTCCCCTTCGTGATGGTGTGCCGGGCGCGTGCCGTGTCTTCCGGCGGAGCCGGCACTTGTTGTCGTTATGGCAAATCGTTTCGGTCGGCTGGTGGATCGATTGGGAGCGCCATTGCTTGCGGCGGCAGTTTCATTGCGATTAGTTCCTCAGCACCATCAGCAGCGTATTGACCAGCGCGGCCGGGCTGTCAGCGACGCGGATACCGGCGCTGCGCATGGCGCCCATCGTCGCCGCAGCGGTATCTTTGCCCCCGCTGATCACCGCGCCCGCATGCCCCATCCGCCGGCCTGGAGGCGCGGCTGCTCCGGCGACGAAGCCCACGGCCGGCTTTTTCACCTTGTTCCTGGCGACGAATTCGGCCGCCTCTGTCTCGCTCTGGCCGCCGATCTCGCCGATCATGATGATCTGCCTGTCTCCGGGTCAGCGAGAAACATCTCCAATACTTCTATGAAGTCGGTGGCCTTCACCGGGGTCGCCCCCGATGCCGACGACCATGCAACCGATGTTGCCGTCCAGCGATCCAGGCGCCGGGGGCAAAGTTCCCGACCAGCACGTCGCACTCGTTCAGGAGGGTCTCGAGCATCTCCTTGCCCTCCGGCGCCTTGCCGTCGATCGTGATCGAGCGCTCGTTGTGATTAAGTATGGTGAAGTAAAGGCTGTCGACGTGGGGTATGTCGCGGAGCTGGCCGCGCGTGATATCGTCCTCGGCCGGCCGCTCAGCCTTGATCACATCGGAACCCAGCAGGGCCAGGAGCTGGGTGCAGGTTGGACCCGGCTGCACGTGGGTGAAATCGAGAATTCGGACTCCGTTTAGCGCTTTGCCCATGGTGTCCTCCCGAAGAGTGGCAATGTCTTAATTGGGGAACGGCCAAGTCGCAGGCCTGCGTTCGCAGTGCGTGTCTGTCATTTGTACATCGTCTGCGCTTTGGTGCCGGGCGCGTATTCCCGCGGATCCACC
>JAQGHW010000053.1 GCA_028291505.1 Rhodopila sp.
GCGAAAGCTCGCCGGCGTCAGCATCAGGGCCGGTTGGCGCTCCACCGCCTCCAGCCGTCCGGCGATGGCCTGCAGCGCCTGCTCCATCTGGCCCAGCGTCGGGCTGTAATCGGGCGCACCAGGCGCGGCCTGCTGGCCCTGGCGGTAGACCTGTTCGACCCCGCGCCGCAGCGCCGTCACCTTCTCCCGCAACGCCTCGAACGCCCCGCCAGCAAGCTGCCGCGTCTGGCCGAGACACGGTAGAAGGTCAGCAACGACGCGCAGGCGACATGCAGCCATTGGGTTTTGCCACCAATCCGGAAACCGGTTTCGTCCAGGTGTTTGACCGGTGCTTTGGTCACTGCGTCGCGCACGGTGTCGGCGAAATCCTGGAACCGTGTCGCGGCTTGCTGGCTGATCCGCGCGATGGTTGCGGTGGCCATGCTCACCCCGAACAGATTGGCCATCAGCGCCTCCAGACGTTTCTCTGGCAGCAACTGGTAATGCAGAAGATACAGCACAAAGGCGCCAGTTCGAGTGCCATATTGAACCGGTGCTGTGACGTCGTTTGGGAAAGCCGCTCGTGTCGGTTCGCCGCACCGGCGACAAAGGCAAGCGTGGGCACGGTGTTCGGTGACGACCATGGGCTGGGGTTCGGGCAGGTCGAATACCTGCCGAGCGGTGAAACCGTTCGCTTGCGTTTGATCCAATGTCCCGCCGCAGCCGTTACAGGTCTTGGCAAAGTGGTTGATGATGACATCCGGTTGGTCTGTGCGGCAGAGGGTTTTGCCGGGATGGCCTTCCTGGCCGCCGGGACCAACGTGGACAAGATGCAGAAGCCGGGCATCGGAACAGCAGATTGTCGCTGTCCCTTGTTGATGAGACTGAAGGGAAAGAGATCGAGCTAAAGTGCCGTTTGGGCGCTGAATAACGCGAATTCTGTCTCCTGGATAATGCGAAAGATGCCTTGATCATGCGATTCTTTCGGCACCCTGTGACGCTTATGCCCCGGTTACCGTCACAATTTCTAAATTGTTGGAAGATAGGCTTCCTTGACGCTGAGTTCACCACAAGCGACGATGCATCATGGAGCAATCCTTGGAGGACGTTGTGGCCGCACGAAACCCCTTCCTCGCAGGTCTGTTTCTTCTGTGTATGTGCGGTCTGATGCTGCAGATCACCGAGACTCGCATCCTCTCTGTCATCGCCTTCTACCACTTGGCCTTCTTCGCCATCAGCATGGCTATGTTCGGTATGACCGCCGGCGCACTGTATGTGCATTTCAAGGCCGAGCGCTTCCCGGCCGAGCGGTTGTTTCGTAACCTTACCTGGATTGGCTCTGCCTTTGCAATATCAGCGGTTTTGTCAGCGCTTTTCCTGATCTCTACGGTAGTCATGTCGGTTAATTACAGCGCCATGGCCGTGCTGCTGTGGGTGAAGCTGATCCTGATTTTGGTGCCCCCTTATTTCTTCGCCGGTATGGCGATCTCGCTCGCGCTGACGCGCAGCCCGTTTCCGGTTGGACTGGTGTACGGCGTCGATATGGCGGGTGCTGCGAGCGGCTGCCTGGTGATCCTGGCATTGCTCGATTGGACTGATGCGGTATCTGCGCTACTTACCATCGCAGCACTCGGGGCAGCCGCTGGCGTGTGTTTCGCCCTGGCACGGCGTGCCGCCGGTGATGATCCGGCGCCGGCCGCCGGCGTGCTACAACGCCCGCTGCACCTGGTCGTGCTGTTCGGCGTCCTTGCCGGAGCCAACACGGCAATCCAGCCCTATGGGCTGGTGCTGACGACCGTGCACAACAAGCTGGAAACCAGCATGCCGGCGGCATTGCGCTGGAACTCGTTCTCGCGCGTGCGCGCTAGTCAGGACGAGATCGGTGCGCCGGACCTCTGGGGACCCTCGCCGTATACGCCGGCCGCGCAGGTGTCGCAGCGCCGCATGGACATCGACGGGTCGGCGGGTACGGTGATGTACCGCTTTGACGGCGACGACACCAAGATTGATTTTCTACGCTACGATATCACCAACCTTGCCTACAC
The DNA here is from genome assembly GCA_028291505.1 of Rhodopila sp. Lineage (GTDB taxonomy): Bacteria > Pseudomonadota > Alphaproteobacteria > Acetobacterales > Acetobacteraceae > Rhodopila. The sequence goes on from JAQGHW010000053.1 coordinate 2,025, forward strand.
CATCCGCAGCCACGGTCGCGCCGCGATCATTGGTGTCGGCGGCGGACGCGACCTGCTATCAGCACATCTTTTCGGCTTCCGCGATCTTACAGGTGTGGAGCTGAACCCGGTCTTCATCAACCTGCTCCAGCACCGCTTCCGCGACTTCAACCATCTCGCCGATATCCCCGGCACGCGGCTGGTGGTGGACGAAGCGCGAAGCTGGTTCGCTCGCACGCAGGATCGATTCGACCTGGTAGAGATGAGCCTGGTTGATACCTGGGCGGCGACAGGGGCGGGTGCTTTCTCGCTGTCGGAGAACGGCCTGTATACCATGCAGGGTTGGCGCCACTTCCTCGATGCGCTCACCCCTACTGGTGTGTTCACTGTTTCGCGCTGGTACAACCCGAACAACGTCACCGAGACTGGACGCCTGCTAAGTCTTGCCGCTGCTTCTTTGCGCGACCGCGGCATCGACCAACCCGAGGCGCACCTATTCCTGGCGGGATCCTGGAACCTCGCGACGTTGATCGTCTCCGCCGCGCCGCTGTCGGCGGACGAGCTTGCTCGGTTGCGCGCGCGGACGGACGAACTCGGCTTTCATGTCCTGGTTATCCCGGATGCCCCCGCTGCATCGCCGGTCCTGCAACAGATCGTTATTGCAGACAGGCAGGCCATGGATGGGCTGACGCGTGTGCATCATCTTGATCTTTCCGTACCTACCGATGACCGGCCGTTCTTCTTCAACCAGCTCATCCTGAGTGACCCGCATTCCATCCGCCTTGCACTCACAGCGCAGGCCGGCGTAATCACCGGCAACCTGCTGGCAAACGTCACGGTCGCGATCATTGTCGTGGCGTCCTTCCTGCTCGTGCTGTTCGCCATGGTGGTACCGGCGCTGCCCGCGGTGCGGCAGACGCCGAGCCGCCTAGCGCGTCTTGGGACGCTGTACTTCGCGCTGATCGGGCTGGGCTTCATGTTCATCGAGATCGGCCTGATCCAGCGCCTCTCCGTGTTCCTCGGCCATCCGGTCTACGGCCTGGCGATCGGCCTGTTCGGCATCATTCTCTCGACCGGCCTGGGCAGCCTGATCTCGGAGCGGGTGACGCTTGACACGGGCCCGCGCGTGCTGGGTTGGGCGGGGCTACTGTGCGGCTATGTCATGCTGATGAGCCTGTGGTTCCCTGTATTGGTGAACACCTTTGAAGGTCAGGACCTGGTGGTCCGCGCGTTGCTCTCCTTGCTCGCCATTGTGCCGTCGGGGCTGCTGATGGGGTTCGGCTTCCCGACTGGAATGCGCCTGGTCAACGCCATCGACTCCCGGCCGACGCCCTGGTTCTGGGCGGTCAACGGTGCCGCCGGCGTGATGGCGGCCAGCATGGCGGTGATCATCAGCATCTCGTACTCGATCAATGCCAGCCTGTGGATCGGTGCGGTTTGCTATCTGCTGCTTGGCCCGATTGCGCTGGGCCTCGGCCGTGCAACGGACGTGGAGCGTTCCGCTAGCCGAGCTTCCATAGTACACAATTAGCCTTTCTTATTCATCGGTGTCAGGGGGCATCCGTATATTCCGGGTTCACAACTGATATGGCTATACTTCCCCCCTGCTGGTTGGACCGCGTTTCAGACCCTATCTGGCAGGCGTGAAGGGTTGATCGGCACTGATCCGGGGGCACTCGCCCCGCCGCTCAGGTCGGGCGTTGGGTCAGCGAGCCAACCAGCCCACGGAATAGCGCCGCATCCGGGCAGTTGGCAGCGAACGCCAGCCTCACCCGGCTCGCGGTTTCCTTGATTCGCACGGCGACCTTCAACAGCCGCAGCCGGATGGTGGAGAATTCGCCGCTGGCCAAGGTCTGCGGCGCAGGAATGGCGCCACGCACCGCCAGCATCAACCAGTAGGCCGCGGTGTGAAGGATCAGCCGCATCTGGTTTGCCAGCGGCGAGTGGCAACTGGTGCGATCGGAGGCCAGTTGGCTTTTGTGCCGCTTGATCAGGTTCTCGGCCTGGCCACGCGCGCAATAGAGGCTCTCATAGAGCCATTGCATGCCGCATTGCGCGATGTTGGTGACGACGTAACGGGTATCCAAGCCCTCATAGGTTGCCTCGATGCGTGCCACGACACGGCGGGGGCGGGACCAGGATTGGGCCGGCGTAGAGGGTCTCGGTGTAGTCGCGCACCACGGCCACGCCGGTGGCCTCCCAACGGGCGTTTACCGCGTCGGTGTTGGCCTGGACCAGGGTGCCCAGAACCGTATTCTGGGCGAGGCCGAAGACGTATTGCACGGCATTCTGTTCACACCATTCCATCGCCTCCCACCGGCCGTAATGGCTGTCACCACGGATGGTGATGGCCGTCTTCGGCCAATGCAGCCGGATACGTCGAACCAGCCGGCGTAGATGCGCGCGCACTTCTTTGCCATCAGGGGTTTTCCCCGGGCGCAGGATGGTCAGCACGCAGTGGCCGCTGTCGGCATCGTAGACGTGGATCGGCATAAAGGGCTTGGTTCAAAGTTGGGTTACAGGCGAAGGCGGATTGACGCCAGCCGGGTGGATGATGGCACCGTAATTTTTTCAGTTGTGGTGCGCGAATGGGTCGATGTGGCCCAAATCGCGCAAACCCATGAGATCGGCGAGGATCTCGTGCGTGAAGCCTGCGCGCTGCACCG
>JAQGHW010000069.1 GCA_028291505.1 Rhodopila sp.
ATTGGTGCCTGATCGACGTCGATCATCGGGTTGCGTCGCTGTAAGGGATGGTAAATGTTCCGCAATGCGTTTGGATTGATGAGGCTGGGCGGATCGTGCGGCCGCTGGAGACGGCGGGGTCTACGGACCATTTTCGGGGGATCGATCCGGTTACACGAACGATGTCCGCTGAAGACCAGGCGGCTCGTCTTGCCAGCCGCGCGGCCTACCTGGATGCGGTCGCCGACTGGGTCCGGACTGGACGGCACGCGTTGGATCCCGCCGTCGCAAAGGCGAAGCTGCCGACTATCACATCGGATATGGCTTTGGCGGACGCCTGTTTCCGGCTTGGTGTCTGGCTGCGCCGTCATGGCCGTGCGGCTGAAGCGGTTCCGTTGCTGGACAAGGCTAGCCAACTGCATCCGGAGTCCTGGAACATCTGGCGTCAGGCGGCCGACCTGGATGAGGTTGGCAAGGCTTCGGGGCCGGCGTTCTGGGCACGGGTTCGGGCGCTTGGGGATCGGCCGTATTACAGGCCGCCGGACTTGCCGGGGTTCTGACGGTGGGCTGGCGGTCGACAGGGGGGCGCGGGGGTTGCAGAATGTGGTGCAAATCAAGCCCGGGAAGGAAATCAAAATGCCCGATTCACCTAGTTTTGGCCGTTACGCCGAGATCCCCTATGAGCAGATGACGCCGGAGCAGCAAGAGGGATATCGATCGCTGATCGAGAGCCGTGGCGGGCTGCCAGGACCGAGCAAGATCTGGGTGCATAATCCTAGGCTGGCGAAGGTCGCGGGGGCGTTTGGTGCGCATTTTCAGGCCGGTCGTTACTCGCTTAGCGAGCGCGAGCGGGAGATCGCGGTCTGCATCATCACCAGCAAATTTCATTCGGCCTATCCGACGAATGCGCATGAGCGGCGTGGCAAGGAAGTGGGGCTGCCGGCTGAGAAGGTCGAGGCGATTATTGCGGGGCTGCAGACCTCGTTCCCGGACGCGCGCGAGCAGGTCGTGTATGAGATGGCGATGGCGCTGGCCAATGCGCGGTGGATCCCTCGGGGGCTGTATGATCGCGCGGTCGAGGCGCTTGGGCATGTTGGTATCACCGACGTGATCACGTTGATGGGCCATTACACTAGCGTCTCGATGACCCTGGCGTTTTATGACGTGCCGGCTGGGGCGGTGGGGTTGGCGCGCTGAGGGGGTTATGACCCCGGTCGCTGCATGGTGCTGATGCGCCGCGGCTGAATAGCATCGTGCGCGTCGTTGGCGCGGGGCGGCCGGCGGTGCTGTCCGGCGGGTGAGCGGGGCGGCGGTGGGCGATGGCACGGGACATGCACTGCCGCGCGCAGTCCTGGAGTTGTCTCGCTTGTCCCCATCCCCTATTTCCCGTCGTGCGGCGCTTGCCCTGCCGCTTGGCCTCGCCTTGCCGTCGATCGCCGGGGCGGAACCCCAGCGCGGCGGGACGATGGTCATGATCGTGCATCCCGAACCATCGACTTTGGCACATTATGCCGTTTCGGCGGGCAACATCCCGATGATCGCCACGCAGGTGTATGAGGGGCTGGTCACCTATGACTGGGAGCTGAAGCCGGTCCCGAACCTAGCGAAATCGTGGGATATCTCGGCCGATGGCAAGACGATCACGTTCAAGCTGCAGGAAGGGGTGACGTTCCATAATGGCGCGCCGTTCACCAGCGCCGACGTGCAGTATTCCTACATGGAGATCTTGAAGAAATACCACCCGACGGCGCCGGTGCTGCTGGCCGAACTGACATCCATCGATACGCCTGACCCTTATACCGCGGTGTTCACCCTGGCGAACCCGGCGCCTTATATCATGAAGGCGATGGCGGCGCGGGATCTGCCGATCATCTGCAAATCGGTGTTTGAGGGCACCGACCCGCTGAACAACCCCTCTGCCAACAAGCCGATCGGCACGGGTCCGTTCAAATTCGGCCAGTGGGAGCGCGGGCAGTACATCCGGCTGGATCGTAACGACAAATACTGGAAGCCGGGGCTGCCGTATCTTAACCGGATCGTTGCGCGGTTTATTCCCGACGCCGCCACGCGGTCGGCGGCGATGGAGACCGGCGAGGCGCATTTCGCCGGATACAGCGCGGTCAACTATGCCGACCTGGCGCGGATGAAGCAGAACCCGATGCTGGACATCACCACCAAGGGCTATGAGATGGCGCCGGCGCTGAGCGTGCTGGAACTGAACAGCCATCGGCCGCCGCTCGACAAGAAGGCGGTGCGCCAGGCGATCGCCTATTCGATCGACCGTAGCTTCATCCGCGACAACGTGATGTATGGTTACGGGCTGCCGGCGACCGGCCCGCTTAGCCGCAAGTTCGGACCTTCTGGGCTGTATACGGCGGACACGCGGCAGTACGACGTGGCGGACCGGTTGGAGATCGCCAACAAACTGCTGGACGATGCTGGCCTGCCGCGCAAGGAGGGCGGTATGCGGTTCGGCCTGCACCTGGAGGTGAACTCCTTCGGCGAGCAATGGCTGCGCCAGGCGGAATACCTGAAGCAGGCGCTGGGACAGGTTGGCATCGATGTGACTCTGCGGTCGGAGGATACCGCGACGTGGCTGCGGCGGGTTTATACGGACTATGACTACGACATCAACGAACCGTTTCTTGGGCAGAGCATCGACCCGACATCGGGCTGAACAAGCAGTACCTTACATCGCAGATTCGCAAGGGCGTCACCTTTGTCAACAACAGCTTTTATGCGAACCCGGTGCTGGATGACTTGCTGCTGAAGGGGATGCGGGAAGCCGACCCGGTGAAGCGCGGTGCCATCTACAAGGAGGCGCAGCAGATCCTGGCCGAGGACTCGCCGCTGATCTGGCTGGTCGATGTCCAGTTCGTCAGCGTGTTCAATCGCAGGCTGCACGACCATACGACTGGCCCGCTGGGGACGTACCAGGCGTTCGAGCAGGCGTGGATCGAGAAGTAGCGGCCCATGCGACTGGTGCGTTACTTCGGTTACCGGCTGCTGCTGGCATTGCCGGTGCTGGCGGGGATCATCGTGCTCAATTTCTTCCTGATCCATTTGGCGCCGGGCGACGCGGCGTCGGTGCTGGCGGGGGAGAGCGGTGCGGCGACGCCGGCGTACATGGACATCTTGCGGCACAAGTTCGGGCTGGATCAGTCGTTGGGCACGCAGTTCCTGGTCTATGTGTTCAATATGGCTCGGTTCGACCTGGGGTATTCGTTCCGTAACGACAGTCCGGTGGCGGGGCTGATCCTGGACCGGATGGGTCCCACGGCGCTGCTGATGCTGACCGCGTTCTCGGTCGCCGTGGTGCTTGGGACGGTGCTGGGACTGGTCGCGGCGACGGGGCGTAATTCGTGGCGCGATGCGGTTATCAGCCTGGTCAGCCTGATCGCCTACGCGACGCCGGCCTTCTGGCTGGGCCTGATGATGATCGTGGTGTTCGCCATCCGGCTGGCCTGGCTGCCGACCAGCGGCTTCGACACGGTGGGCGCCGACTACGAGGGGTGGGACAGCGTGCTGGACGTCGGTCGGCATTTGATCATGCCGGCGAGCGCCCTCGCGTTGTTTTATCTGGCTTTGTACGCCCGTGTGATGCGCGCGTCGGTGCTGGAACAGACCGCGCAGGACTACGTGACGACCGCCCGGGCGAAAGGCCAGACGGAGCGGCGGGTGATGACGGGCCATGTGTTGCGCAATGCGTTGCTGCCGGTGGTGACGATGGCCGGCGTGCAGGCCGGGAACCTGATCGGTGGATCGGTGGTGGTGGAGACCGTGTTCGGCTGGCCCGGCATCGGCACGCTGGCGTTCGACGCGCTGCAGTCGCGGGACCTGAACCTGCTGCTGGGGATCTTCTTCGTCTCTGCCTGTCTTGTCGTGGTGATCAATCTGGTCGTCGACCTGATCTACGTGACACTCGATCCGCGGATCGAGATCTAGATGAAGGCCGGTTTGTTGCGGTTTGCGCGTAATCGGATGGCGGTGTTTGGCGCCGCTGTGCTGCTGGCCTTGCTGGCGATCGTGGTGCTGTGCCCGCTGCTGTATCCGGGCGATCCGTTCCGGCTTGCCGGTCCGCCGCTGCAACCGCCCGGTCAGCACTTCCTGCTGGGCACCGACACGTTGGGTCGCGACGTCGCCGCGGGCATCGCCTACGGCGCGCGCACATCGCTGTTGGTCGGCGTCGGTGCCACCCTGGCTGCGATTCTGTTCGGCAGCATCGTCGGCGGGCTGGCTGGCTACTACCGTGGCATGATGGATGTCGCGCTGATGCGTGTCACCGAGTTCTTCCAGACCATCCCTGCGTTCATTCTTGCCATCCTGATCGTTGCGATACTGTCTCCATCCGTTCCGACCGAGGTGCTGGCGATCGCCGCCGTGTCCTGGCCTGGCATCGCACGCCTGGTCCGCGGCGAGTTCGTTGCGCTGGGTGGGCGGGAATTTGTACTGGCCTGCTCCGGTCTTGGTGCCAGCGATACCCGCATCATCGTTCGCCATCTTTTGCCGAACTGCACTTCGTCGATCATTGCGGTTGGTTCGTTGCTGATCGGCACTGCGATTCTAATCGAGTCGGGACTGGCGTTCCTCGGGCTTGGCGATCCCAATGTCATGAGCTGGGGCCTGATCATCAGTGCCGGCCGAGCGGTGCTGCGGTCGGCGTGGTGGATTTGCGCGTTTCCGGGGATTGCGATCCTGCTGACGGTGCTGGGCATCAACCTGGTCGGCGATGGACTGAATGAGGCGCTGAACCCTAGGCTGCGGGACCGGTGAGCGAAGTGGTCCTCGACATCCGGGATTTGACGATCGCGCTGCCGGCCGGGGCCGACCGCCCGCACGCGGTGCGTGACGTGAACCTGCAACTGCGGGCGGGGGAGGTGACGTGCCTGATCGGCGAGTCCGGGTCCGGCAAGTCGCTGATCGCCCGGTCGGTGCTTGGGCTGTTGCCTCGGCCGCATGTCCGCATTGCCGGCGGGCAGATCCTGTTTGACGGGCAGGATCTTGCCGCCGCCGGTCCCGAGCGTTTACGGGCCATTCGGGGTTCGCGCATCGCAATGATCTTTCAGGAGCCGATGACGGCGCTTAATCCGCTGCACACGATTGGGCGGCAGATCAACGAGGTTCTGCGCATCCACACGAGGATGGGTCGGTCGGCTCGCAAGGTTCGGGTGATCGAGCTGCTGGACAGCGTGCATTTGCCGGAACCGGCCCGGCTGCTGCGCAGTTTTCCGCACCAGCTGTCGGGTGGTCAGCGGCAGCGGGCGATGATCGCGATGGCGCTGGCGCTGAACCCCAGCCTGCTGATTGCCGACGAACCGACGACGGCGCTGGATGTCACGACGCAGGCGCAAATTCTGCACCTGATCCGGGAGTTGCAGCGGCAGCATGGGACGGCGGTGCTGTTTATTACTCATGATTTCGGCGTGGTCGCGGATATCGCCGACAGCGTCGCGGTGCTGCAACAAGGCTCGCTGGTTGAGACTGGTTCTGCGGCGGAGGTGCTGCACAATCCGGCCCATCCCTATACTCGGGCATTGATCGCGGCGGTGCCGAAGCTGGTGCCGCCGGCGTTGGCCAGGCCCAACACCCTGCCTTTTGTTTTGCAGGCACAGTCGGTGCGGAAGGTTTACGCCGGCCGCGGCTTGTTCGGCCGCCGAACGACGCTGGCGCTGGACGATGTGGATGCGGAGCTGCGACGCGGGGAGACGTTAGGACTGGTTGGCGAATCGGGGTCTGGCAAGTCTACCCTGGCGCGGGCGGTGACCGGCCTGATGCCGGTCGATTCCGGGTCCATCGTGGTGCATGGCCGCGATATCGCGCGTTTTAGCCGCAGGCAACTGCGGCCTTACCGGGCTAAGATGCAGATGATCTTTCAGGACCCGTACGGGTCGCTCGATCCTCGGCAGCGGGTTGTCGATATCATTGCCGAGGGGCCGGTCATCCATGGCACTCGGCCGGATCAGGCGAGGGAGGAGGCGCGGGAGCTGCTGCGTCTTGTGGGACTGGACCCTTCGGCCGCCGACCGGTTTCCGCACGAGTTTTCTGGCGGCCAACGGCAGCGTATCGGAATTGCCCGGGCGTTGGCGCTGCGGCCGGAGATCCTGGTCGCGGATGAGCCGGTGTCGGCGCTGGATGTCTCGGTGCAGGCGCAGGTGCTTGCGCTTCTGGCGGACATCAAGTTTCGGTATGACCTCAGCATGGTGTTTGTGACGCATGATCTGCGCGTGGCGTTGCAGGTGTGCGACCGGATCGCTGTGATGCGACAGGGCCAGGTTGTGGAAGTGGCGGCGACGGCGGAGATTTTCGCCAATCCGAAACACCCCTATACCCGGGCCCTGTTCGCCGCGGTGCCGGGCGCGAACTGGCAGGACAGGAGAGGCTGATGGACGACGCATTTGTTCCCGGGGCGCGCTGCCAAGTTGCGGGCGCGGCCACCGGGCCGCTGGCTGGGATGGGCTTCGCGGTCAAGGACCTGATCGATGTGGCCGGCGTGCCGACCGGGGGCGGCAATCCGGATTGGCCGCGGTATTACCCGACCCCGGAGAAGCACGCCTGGGTGGTGCAGCGTTTGCTCGGCGCGGGGGCGTCGGTGATAGGCAAGACGATCACCGATGAGGTCTCGCTGGGTATCCTGGGGGAGAACGCGCATGACGGCACGCCGCTGAATCCGGCGGCGCCGGATCGGGTGCCGGGTGGGTCGTCCAGTGGATCGGCGTCGGCCGTGGCGGCGGGGATTTGCGATTTTGCGTTGGGGACCGATAGCGGTGGGTCGGTGCGGGTGCCGGCCAGTTTCTGCGGTTTGTACGGCATCCGCCCGACGCACGGCCGGATGGATTTCAGCGGCATCACGGTGCAGTCGCCCAGTGCGGATACCTGCGGCTGGTT
>JAQGHW010000175.1 GCA_028291505.1 Rhodopila sp.
CGGGACCAGCAGCTTGCCCTGCTTGGCCATTTCGTAGAGACGGTGGACGCCGGTCGTCGTCTCTTCCGAGATGCCGCGCACGTCCTTCAGCAGATCGGCGTGTTTTGTATGCATGAGCTGCGTCAGGTCGCCGCCGTCGTCGAGGATCATATTCGGGCGCCAGCCGTCAGGCCCGGTGATCGTCTGCTCGATGCACCACCAGAACTCTTCCTCGTTCAGGCCCTTCCAGGCGAACACTGGCGTGCCGGCAGCGGCGACACCGGCGGCGGCATGGTCCTGGGTGGAGAAGATATTGCAGGACGACCAGCGGACGGTGGCGCCGAGGGTGGTCAGCGTCTCGATCAGCACGGCGGTCTGGATGGTCATGTGCAGGCAGCCGGCGATGCGGGCACCGGCCAGCGGCTTGGATTTGCCGAATTCCTCACGGATCGCCATCAGGCCGGGCATTTCCGTCTCGGCCATGCTGATTTCCTTGCGGCCCCATTCAGCGAGGGAAAGGTCTTTGACTTTGAAATCCTGGGTTGCCGCGTTGGCCATGTCGGAAGCTCCTGTTGGTCGCGGCGCTATATAAAGATATCTGCATGTTTGCAAGAAGAGTCGAACGGCTGACTCAAACCGGGATGAATTTCACCCGCCTGCCATCGACCCCCAGGGCGATGCGCCCCTGCTTCAACAGCAGGGCGTTGTTGCCGAAAACCTCTCGCCGCCAGCCGTGCAGGGCGGGGATTTCGGGGTTTTCCTCCAGCGCCAACCGGTCGATATCGTCCGAACTGGCAACCAGGCGGGCGGCCACGTTGTGCTGTTCGGCGTTCGCGGCGAGCAGCACCTTCAGCAGCGAGACAAGGGCCGCGGACGGGCGCAGGTTGTCGCGCTGCTGGGGGGCTGGGGGAAGATCGGCGTCAGGGACCCGACGGGCAGCGGCCAGGACCTCCAGCAGGGCGGCGCCGGAGCGGCCTTCCGCGAAGCCGCGTGTCACGCCTCGGACCCGGGCCAACGTGTCCGCGTTGGTCGGCGCGGTCGCGGCGATTTCCAGCAGCGCCTCATCCTTGATCAGCCGCTGGCGTGGAATGTTGATGCGCTGTGCCTCTTTCTCACGCCAGGCGGCCACTTCCTTCAGGGTGAACAGCAGGCGCCGGTTGGTGGTGCGAGGCCGCAGTCGTTCCCAGGCGGTCTCGGGATCGGCACGATAGGTGGCCGGGTTGTTGAGGATCGCCATCTCCTCGGCGACCCAACTCAGGCGGTTGTCCTGCTCCAGGCGCCGGCTGAGGCGGAGGTAGACGTCCCGCAAATGGGTGACATCGGCCGCGGCGTAGGTGATCTGGGCGGCGGACAACGGACGCGCGGACCAGTCGCTGAAGCGGTGCGCCTTGTCGATGCTGCCGCCGGTCAGGTTGGCGACCAAGGCATCGTACCCGACCTGATCACCGAACCCGGCGACCATCGCGGCGACCTGGGTATCGAACATCGGTCGCGGGACGTCGCCGTAGCGCAGGACGAAGATCTCGATGTCCTGGCGGGCGGCGTGGAAGACTTTCGTCACCTTTTCGTCGGCGAACAGGGTGCCGAGGGCGGCCAGGTCGATGCCGTCGGCCTCCGCATCGATCACCGCGACCTCATTCTCGCCGGCGATCTGCACCAGGCAGAGTTCCGGCCAGTAGGTGCGTTCGCGCATGAACTCGGTGTCGACGGTGACGAATGTTTCGCCGCGCATGCGCTGGCAGAATGCATCCAACTCATCGGTGGTGGTGATCAGGGAAGGCAGCGGGTAGTCGGGGTGGGAGGGTCTTGCCATCCGCCGTTTGTACACGGGTATGTGCGAAAGGCCAAAGCGGCGCGTGCATCCGAAAGCGAGGATTGTCCCAGAAATTCCATGGGACCCACGAGCGGCCCCCTGATCGTGGCGGGTGGCGCGTCGGGCACCCACCTTGCGCGACATCTGTTGCGGCCAGGGACGATCGCGGCTATGAGAGCAACCATGTTCAACGGCGCGCCCTTCGCGAACCTGGCTGTCGACGCATCCGCGTCCGGTCGGGGGCGCATGTCCGCTGCGGCGCGCAACTCCGGTCTGCTCCTCCTCCTTCGACTTAGCCGCCCCTGAGCGTCGCGCCGGGTTGCTGAACGCCGGCTCGCTCAGGGGAACCCCTGAGGCTAATGTCGCGTCAACATCCCGACCGAGGACCACAAAATGAGCATCACCCATCCCAGCTTCGGCAAGCTGGACGACGACCGCATCATCATATTCGACACCACGCTGCGCGATGGCGAGCAATCGCCCGGCTTCTCGATGAACCTGCACGAGAAGATCCGGATGGCCGAGGCGCTGACCGAGCTGGGCGTCGACGTGATGGAGGCGGGGTTCCCGATCGCCTCGCCCGGCGACTACGAGAGCGTGAAGGCGATCGCCGAGACCGTCGGCCAGCGCGACGACAGTCCGGTCATTTGCGGGCTGGCGCGGTCGGGGCGGGAGGACATCATGCGGGCCGCCGACGCGGTCCGGCCGGCGAAGCGCAAGCGCATCCACAGCTTCATTGCCACTAGTGCGCTGCACATGCAGTACAAGCTGCGGATGGAGCCGGAGGAAGTCCTGCAGGCGGTTTCCGACAGCGTGGAACTGGCTCGGTCGTTTACCGACGATGTGGAATGGTCGGCCGAGGATGGCACCCGTACCGATCCGGACTTCCTGTGCCGCTGCGTGGAAGCCGCCATCAAGGCCGGCGCCACGACGATCAACATTCCCGACACGGTCGGGTATGCACTGCCCGAGGATATGGAGCGCATTTTCAGCATGGTCCGCACCCGGGTTCCGGGCGCTGACGCGATCGTCCTGTCCACTCACAACCACAATGACCTGGGGCTGGCGGTGGCCAATACCCTGGCCGCGATCCGAGCCGGGGTGCGGCAGATCGAGGCGACGATCAACGGGATTGGCGAACGCGCCGGCAATGCCTCGCTGGAGGAGGCGGTGATGGCGATCCGCACCCGCCAGGATGCGGTGCCGTTCAAGAACAACATCCAGACGCCGAACATCCTGCGGGTATCGAAGATGCTGGCGACGATCACCGGTTTCGACGTGCAGCCGAACAAGGCGATCGTCGGCCGCAACGCCTTCGCGCATGAGGCCGGCATCCACCAGGATGGCGTGCTGAAGCATGCCGGCACCTACGAGGTCATGACCCCCGAAAGCGTCGGCTGGCAGAAATCCAGCCTGGTGATGGGCAAGCACTCGGGCCGGGCGGCGTTTCGGGACAAGTTGAAGACGATGGGATACAGCATCGGCGACAACAAGCTGAACGACGCCTTTCGCCGCTTCAAGGACCTCGCCGACCGCAAGAAGGTAGTGTTCGACGAGGACATCGTGGCACTGGTCGATGACGAGGTGGTGCGCGACCACGAGCGCATCCGCTTCGTCTCGCTGGACCTGCATGCCGGTTCAAAGGGACCCGCTCGGGCGGAGCTGGAGCTGGAGGTGGACGGCGAGACGAAAACTGCCAGTTCGGCAGGCAATGGCCCAGTGGACGCGACATTCAACGCGATCCGGATGATCTTCCCGCATACCGCCGCTCTTGTGCTGTTCTCGGTCGGTGCGGTGACCCAGGGAACCGATGCCCAGGCCAAGACGACGGTTCGGCTGGAGGAAAACGGCAAGATGGTGGATGGCCAGGGATCTGATGCAGACACGATTGTCGCTTCGGCGCGGGCTTATATCCACGCGTTGAACAAGCTGATGGTGAAGCGGCTGCGAACCGAACCGGCGGCATTGTCGGCCTGACGGGCCGGGTGGATTGGTATCGGTGTTCGGTGTTTCCGCCGGAGGCCGATACCAACTGCGTCAGTTATAACCCCAGAAACCGCTGCCCCCCGTCGAGGGCCCAGCGCCTGGTCCGTAGGACGAGCCTGAGGTGGTTACCCCTGGCATTGGAGCAGTGTCGGGCGCCTGCACGGGCGGCGCGATGGGCGGCGGCTGGGCGCCTGGACCCGTGAGGCCAAACGATTTGGGATCGGCCGAACAGGCGGCCAGGAGGATGAGCAAGCCAAGAACTAGAACCGAGCGCATGGGGTGACTTTGCGCCCCTCCGGCGCCTTCTGTCCACCGCCCTCCC
>JAQGHW010000098.1 GCA_028291505.1 Rhodopila sp.
GGCGCTGATCACCAGCACCCAGACGGAAGTGAAGGAGTTCGAGCAACAGTACCAGGACGGCCTGATCACCGCTGGCGAGCGATACAACAAGGTGGTCGACGCATGGTCGCGTTGCACGGACGAAGTCGCCACCGCGATGATGAAGGAGATCAGCAAGCAGGAGAAGGGCGTCGCCACCAACTCGGTGTGGATGATGTCGCACTCCGGCGCGCGTGGGTCGCCGGCGCAGATGCGCCAGCTGGCCGGCATGCGCGGGCTGATGGCCAAGCCGTCCGGTGAGATCATCGAGCAGCCGATCATCGCCAACTTCAAGGAAGGCCTGTCCGTCCTCGAATACTTTAACTCCACCCACGGCGCTCGCAAGGGTCTCGCGGACACGGCGTTGAAGACGGCGAACTCCGGCTATCTCACCCGCCGTCTGGTCGACGTGGCGCAGGATTGCATCATCGTCGAGGAGGACTGCGGCACCGAACGCGGCCTGACTGTTCGCGCGGTCATGGACGGTGGCGAGGTCGTGTCGTCTCTTGCAGAACGAACCCTGGGCCGCACCACGGCCGAGGACGTGCTGGATCCGGCGACCGGCAAGGTGCTGCTGCCGAACAACACGCTGATCGAGGAACCGGAAGCCGAGGCGCTCGAAACGGCCGGTGTCGAGGCGGTGAAGATCCGCTCGGTGCTCACCTGCGAGTCCCACATCGGCGTTTGCGGCCACTGCTATGGCCGTGACCTCGCACGCGGCACGCCGGTGAATATCGGTGAAGCGGTCGGCGTGATCGCGGCGCAGTCGATCGGTGAGCCAGGGACGCAGTTGACGATGCGCACGTTCCACATCGGCGGCGCGGCGCAGCGCGGGGCGGAGACGTCGAGCGTCGAGGCAAGCCACGAAGGCACCGTCACCGTGCGGAACCGCAACGTTATTGCCAACAGCACAGGTGCGTTGGTGGTGATGTCCCGCAACTGCGAAATCGTCCTGGTGGACGACAAGGGTCGCGAACGTGCGCGCTTCCGCGTTCCCTACGGCGCGCGCCTGTTGGCCGAGGAGAACCAGCCGGTTGTCCGCGGTCAAAAGCTCGCCGAATGGGACCCGTTCACCCTGCCGATCATCACGGAGCGTGCCGGTAAGGTCGAGTATATCGACCTGATCGACAGCATTACGCTGGTCGAACGGATGGATGAGGTGACCGGCCTGACCTCTAAGGTCGTCGTCGACTACAAGCAGGGTTCGAAGAGCATCGATTTGCGTCCCCGCCTGCAGTTGAAGGACGACAAGAACGAGGTCATCCGTCTCGACAACAACACCGACGCTCGGTACTTCCTGGCGCCTGACTCGATCCTGTCGGTCGACAACGGTGCCATCGTGCAGGCCGGCGACGTGATCGCGCGTATCCCGCGTGAGGGCAGCAAGACACGCGACATCACAGGCGGTCTGCCGCGGGTGGCGGAACTGTTCGAAGCTCGGCGTCCCAAGGATCACGCGGTCATCGCCGAGTGCGACGGCCGGGTGGAATTCGGCAAGGACTACAAGGCCAAGCGCCGCGTCATCGTGAAGAACGATGAGACGGGTGAGGAGACCGAATACCTGATCCAGAAGGGCAAGCACGTGTCCGTTCAGGAAGGCGACTTCGTCCGCCGGGGTGACCCGCTGGTCGATGGCCCGCGCGTGCCGCACGACATCCTGAAGGTACTGGGTGTGGAGGCACTGTCCGACTACCTCGTGAACGAGATCCAGGACGTCTATCGCCTGCAGGGCGTGAAGATCAACGATAAGCATATCGAAGTGATCGTCCGTCAGATGCTGCAGAAGGTGGAAATCCTCGATCCTGGCGACACGACGTTCCTGACCGGGGAGCAGGTGGATCGCACCGAGTTCGATGCGATCAACAACAAGCTTCTCAAAGACGAGCGTCCGGCGCACGCAATGCCGGTGCTTCAGGGCATCACCAAAGCCAGCCTGCAGACCAACAGCTTTATCAGCGCCGCCTCGTTCCAGGAGACTACCCGGGTGCTGACCGAGGCCGCGACGGCCGGCAAGACCGACAGCCTGATGGGGCTGAAGGAGAACGTCATCGTCGGCCGCCTGATCCCGGCCGGCACGGGTGCGGTGATGAACCGCCTCCGCGCCGTCGCCGCCGGCCGCGATCAGCGGACCCTGTGGAACGAGAACGCGCGTCTAACGGAAGACACCGCCGCGGAGTAACTTTCGGCTGTATAACGAAAGGGCCGGTGGCTGATGCAGCCATCGGCCCTTTTTATTGCCGCCCGATCTGCCCGGAGCGCGGCGCGGGACGTGCGCTGGGTTCGACGCGGGCAGCTCTGATAGCCCGTCTTGGATACATCGTGGATCGTGCTGCTATCTTTGGCCCAGGTGAGAGTGTCCGCGACGCGTGGTTCCCTTCCGAGAGAAAAATATTCGCATGACCACGTTCGTTTGGATCGACGGCGGTAGCGCGTGGGCGATTGCGGCGGATCGAACTCCGGGTGGTAGGCGCCGATTGCCCCACGTTACCGAGAAAATCCAACAGCGTCAGTGTTTTCAGCGCTGACCGATCGCGCCGCTGGCGTGACCGCCGATCAGACGATCGCACTGGATCGGCGTTACACGAAGCGAGGGTACCCCGTATCGTTGGTGTGTGCGCTCCAGGGACGAGCCCGGCAAGACTCTCGTGTCGCTGACCAAGAAGTTCAGAGCGAGAAAGATTTGCGAGCCATTTTGCCAACCACGGAATGCGGAAATCCGCCCTCAAGGCGGGCTAGGAATTCGATATCCACTGGATAGCTGCGCGCAAAATCATGGAGTGCAACGATATCATCAACCATAAAATCGTCCATTATGAAGAAATAGCTTGGGCAATGAGGCCACATACTGGTGAGTAAAAATAACGTCGAAGAATAAATGTCAGCGTCATAGTGAATCAACACGCGTCCGGACAGACGTGGTTGGAGCCAACTAAGGCTCTCATGCAAAGTATTTTGAAACCACCCGTCCACGAATCTGATTCGAGGGTCGTCGACAACGGGAGCTTTGCCCATATTGTCAAAGGTGCCACGTTGGAGCGTCAGCCAATCTTCCGGCAGGCCAATGAAGCTATCAAAGCCCACAAACAGCGACTGCGGATGGGGAAATTCCCGCGCTATATTCCGGATGCTCCCCCCGTTCGCTACGCCGAACTCAATATAGGTGACGGGCTCATTTCGGCCAACGAAGTCAGCAGCCTGAGCCCAAAGAGCAGCATGATTGCTGGCGACCAAAGCCGCCGGCCGCGGAAGATACAGGTCCTTATACGCCAGGAGTTTCCTCAGTTCGCCCGCATGTTCCGTATACAGTCTGCTCATACGTTTTAATGTGTCATCACCAAA
>JAQGHW010000103.1 GCA_028291505.1 Rhodopila sp.
CGACCGTGTGCAACTGGGTCTCATCGAAACCCGCCGGGACGTGACCCTTCGACTTGTCCGACGTGGCATGGATCAAAGTGTGGGTCAGGCTGAGGTCTTCGCGCGCAAGCTGTTTCTGGAACGCCACCAGATTGGCCGCGCCTTCGTCGTTGCCATTGGCGCCCCATTCGTCGCTGCGCCCGGCGAAGCCCGCATACGTAACATTCATATAGTCCGGCGTGCGCCCCATCAGCCCGACCGAGAACTCGGCGACCCGGCGCAGCGCCGTGTGGCGGCGCAACAGATCCGCCTTCGACCGGGGGATCATATGGCTGACCGCAATTGCCTCGCCGGTTTCGGGGTCGGGCATCAGACAGTCGTCGGGATATTGGTAATGCAGGTCGTAGACCGCCGCGATCGCCTCGGCCGCGCCGCGCAGGGCGGGATGTTCCATCGGATCGGTGACCCGCTCGCCGCCAAGCCAGACCTCGCGCTTGTCGCGCAAGCCGCGAAGGAAGTCGGCCCCGGTGCGTGCAGGCATCGTCGTGTTCCTCCCGTTTGTCCCTGTCCGTCTGTCACGTTGCCATAGCTGTTCCGTTCCGGCCTGTCTAAGCTACGCTGTTTCCCGGGCGAGCGCGCAAGCCGTCGGCCGGAATCCGGGGGAGAACACAATGGCCAGCGAAGCCGCGCAGACGGTTCAAGACAGGCTCCATGTGCGCGTGGCGCTACTGTGCTTCATGGTGCTGTTCCTCGAAGGCTACGATATCACCTCCATGAGCTATGCCATCCCGTCGTTGATCGACGCGTGGCATGTCAAACCGCCACAGTTCACGGTCGCACTGACAGCCGGGAGTTTCGGCCTTTTGTTCGGCGCCCTGAGTGCCGGCCTGCTGGGCGACCGGCTGGGACGCAAGCCAGTGTTGATCGGCTGCACGGCAGTATTCGGTATCTTCTCACTGCTGACCGCGTTCAGCACCGGCCTGGTCTCACTTGCCGCCCTCCGCTTCTTCACCGGCCTCGGGCTCGGTGGAGGCATCCCGATCGCCATCGCACTGGCGACCGACTACGCACCACTGAGCAGCCCGCGACGACTGGTGATCCTCATGAGCGCCGGGATCTCGGTCGGCAACACCATGGGCGGGTTCATCGCGTCTCAGATCGTCAAGTTGACAGGATGGCAGGCGATCTTCGCGGTCGGCGGCTTGCTGCCGATCCTGGTGATCCCGCTGCTGATTCTGTTCATGCCGGAATCCCGGGCGCTGACGGCGGTCGATCCAGCGGCGCGCAGGGCGACACCGGTCGATCTGTTCCGCAACGGACTCGCACTGCGTACTTCGATCCTGTGGCTGGTCAACCTGTTCAACCTGGTAGGCAACTACTTCATCCTGTTCTGGCTGCCGGCGATCCTGCACGCAAAAGGGTTGACCCCATCAGCGGCGATCCTGGCGACGACGATGTACGCGCTGGGCTCGATCATCTGCGCGCTGGTCACGGCGCCGATCGTGGACCGTTTCGGTGTAGAACGGATCATCGCCTCGATCCTGTGCATGGGCGCGCTTTGTGTGCTGCTAATCGGTGCGTTCGAGCTTCCGTTCCCGCTGCTCTGCCTGGTGATCTGCGGCGCCGGAATCGGCATCGGCGGTTGCCAGCACGGGATCAACTCGGTGTCCGGGGCGCTGTATCCGCCGGCAATACGAGCGACGGGAACGGGATGGGCGCTGGGACTGGGGCGGATCGGGCAGATTGGCGGACCGCTGGTCGGCGGGACGTTGCTCCAACTCGGCTGGGCGTCCCGCGATATTTTCCTGGCCGCGTCGGTTCCCGCGGCGTGCGTGGCAGCCGGGATGGCGATGCTGGGGTGGCTCCGGTACCAGCACGATGCAAGGGCCGTTGCCGAAGCCGCCGACCCGGCTTGGAACACCGGGTCATCGCCCCTCTGAACCGCTCATCCGCCATCCCCACGCAACAGCGGCGAATGCCCAAACGCCTCGGCCAGGAAATCGATCATCACCCGCACCTTCGCGGACACTTGCCGACGCGACGGATAAACCGCATGGATCGGCAGCGCGTTCGGTTCAAACGCATCCAAAATGATCCGCACACGCCCCGAACTGATCTCGTCGGTGAACATCCAGACCGGGATCACTGCGATACCGGCCCCATTGATCACCGCCTCACGCACCGCCTCCGAATTATCCGCCCGGAACCGCCCCCGCACCTCGACCGAGACCGGCCCATCCGAACCATCGAAGTGCCAGCGGTTCATGGTCGCCAGCCGCGTATACACAACACATTCATGCTGCCGCAGATCGTTCGGCGTCAGCGGAACGCCCCGGCGGCGCAGGTAATCGGCTGACGCCACCGTAACCCTTCGCGTGGTGCCGATGCGCCGGGCGATCAAGGACGGATCCTCCAACATGCCGACCCGCACCACCAGGTCCAGTCCCTCGCCCACCAGATCTACGAACGCGTCATTCATCGACAATTCGATCTCGACTTCGGGGTACTGCGTCAGGAACGCCGGCATCCGCGGTGCCACATGCAACCGCCCGAAGGCGACGGGCGAACCAAGCCGCAGCAAGCCGGTCGGCTGGCTGTGCCGCCGGCCAACACAAGCCTCGGCCTCGGTGATCGCCTCCAACGCACGCATCGCATGCGCATAGAAAGCCCGCCCATCATCGGTCAGCGTCACCGCTCGGCTGGAACGGTTCAGCAGCCGGACGCCAAGATGCGCCTCCAGCGCCGCTATCGTGCGGCTGACCGTGGGCTGCGTATTGGCCGCCTCCCGCGCGACGGCGCTGAAGCCCCCGGTCTCGGCAACGCGCACGAACAGCTTCATGCCGGTCAGCAGGTCCATCGGGCACTCCATCTATACGGCAATCGTATGGGTCCTATCCAACGAAGCGGCATTCCCATATGCAATCGCATGGATCAACATCACGATCTTGCAGGAGTGCGTGGTGTCTGCCGATCCTCTTCTCACGATCGCCGCTCCGGCGCCGTCGGCACAGGCGCCTTCAGACCGGTGGTTCGGCATCGACACGGGCGGTGAGCCGTTCGGACTTTTCTGCGGCTGCCTGCTTGCAATCAGCGCGTCCGTTTCCTTCGCATGGTCGCGCGTCGGCATTCTCAGCGGAATGCTGCCTGCGGACCTGACGTTGCTTCGATTCGGGGTCGCCGGGCTCATTCTGCTCCCGGTTCTGCTTCGCTTCGGCATCCTGTCGCTCGCCGGCATAGGTTGGCCCCGAGGCCTGGCACTTCTGGTGACAGGCGGCCCGTTGTTCATCCTGCCCCAGGCGGCCGGCTATATCTATGCGCCGCTCGCGCATGGCGGCGTGATCGCGCCTTCCACGGTGACGATATTCAGCACGATCATGGCCGCCGCTTTCCTGGGAGAGCGATTAAGCAAGGCACACGTCGTCGGCGCCTGTATGGTGATTGCCGGCATCGTGCTGATCAGTTGGCACGGACTGTACGCGACGCCCGGCAGTCGCACCTGGATCGGCGATCTTTTGTTCGTCGGATCCAGCACGCTGTGGGCAGGCTTCACCGTGCTGGTGCGTCTCTGGCGACTGGAGGCGTTGCGTGCGATTGCCGTGGTGTCAGTACTGTCGGCGCCGCTGATGGCACTGGGTTACCTCGCCTTCGTCGGCTTACCGCATCTGCGCGGTCTGCCGACCGGATCCCTCATCGTTCAGGGCCTGTTGCAAGGTGGTCTGCAGGGTGTCGTCGGCATCGTCGGCTACAGTCACGCGATCCGCGTGCTGGGCGTCAGCCGGGCCGTGCTGTTTCCGGCCTCGGTCCCGGCCGTCTCGATCCTGATCGGCATACCCATCCTGGGGGAAATCCCGACGGTCGAGCAGATCACCGGCGTCGTACTTGTGACGGCCGGGCTGGTGTACGCAGTGGGTGCGTTCAACCGCCGCCAACGAAGTAAAGGAGAATCGATCGACCTCTTCCCGCGGAGCTGAACTTCAACAACGAGGATTGTCATGAACCTGGAAGCGAAAATGGCGGCCACGCGAGCGATGGCCGAGAAACGGATCCCACCCGAGTTGCAAGCCATCATGCACAGCGCCACCGAACGGCTGCGCGGTTCGGGAATCCTGGACCGGGTGATCAAGCCGAACGCAAAGGCACCCGACTTCGCGTTGAACGACCACAACGGCCAGATGGTCGTACTGTCCGCGCTGCTGACAGCGGGGCCAGTCGTGGTCAGCATCTTTCGGGGCTTCTGGTGACCGTACTGCCGGCATGAGCTGGATGCTTTGCAAGCAGTACTTCCCCAGATCGAATCCCTCGGTGCCAGCCTGGTCGTGCTGTGCCCACAACTGCCGCAATTCACCAAGCCTGGTGCCGAGGCGCAGAAATTGGGCTTCCCGATCTTGACGGATCACGACAACCAGGTCGGCGACGCCTACGGGCTGACGTTCCGCCTTCCAGACGACCTGATCGAGGTCTACAAAAAGATCGGTGTCGATCTGCCTCGTTACAACGGTGACGAAAGCTGGCGGCTTTCGATACCGGCCAGGATCGTCATCCGCCGCGACGGCATCGTTGCCGCGGCCGAAGCCGATCCGGACTACACGCATCGGCCGGAGGTGGAACCAACCATCGACGTCCTGCGGAGGCTTTAGAAGGAAGTAAAAATGATCCGTTTCTATTACCACCCGACCCCGAACCCGATGAAAGTGTCGCTGTTCCTGGAGGAGGCCGGTCTTCCCCACGAACTGGTTCCAATCGATACCAGGCGCGGCGAACAGCACGCGCCGTCGTTCCGCGCGATCAACCCGAACGGCAAGCTGCCCGCGATCGTCGACACCGACAGCGGCAAAGACGTCCGCGTATTCGATTCGACCGCGATCCTGCTCTACCTCGGCGAAAAAACCGGCAAATTCACGGGTTCGCCGGCCGACCGGGGTGAGCTTCTGTCGTGGCTGATGTTCATCTCCTCCGGCATCGGGCCGTATTCCGGGCAGGCGGTGCACTTCCAACGCGCCGCGCCGGAGCAACTGCCATACGCGATCAACCGCTATCGCCGGGAAGCGGAACGCCACTACGAGGTGCTGGACAAGCATCTGGCGGGCCGCAACTTCATCGTGGGCGATACCTACACAATCGCCGATATCTCGGCCTGGGGCTGGCTCGACCGTGCCCCGGTGGTGCTGGGCGGCAGTGATCCGCTGGGTCCATATCCGAACCTGAAGCGCTGGTTCCAGGCGATCGACGCGCGTCCCGCCGTCGCGCGTGCCCGCAAGGTCGGCACGGAACACGCGTTCAAGCAGGAGATGGACGACGCCGCCAAACGCGCGATGTTCCCATCCAACTACCCAACAGCAGCCTGAAACACCAAGGCGGCGCGAGAGGCCCACCCCCTCGCGTCGCCCCTGGTCCACCTCCTGAAGTCGGGACCGCTAATGCCCAACCGTCGGGGTCGCATCGCCCATAGCCGTGCCGCCGCGGCGGATTTAAACTGTCTCGGATTGCTCAGGAGCCCACCCCATGCGTAACACCCCCAGCCTGCTGCTTTGGACCGATTCACCCGGCCCCTATATCGATGCCATCAGGGCCGCCGGCCTGTCCGACCGCGTTTCGATCGACCCGCTTGGCCGCAAGGACAAACCCTCCGCCACCCAACTGGCGCAGACCCAGGTCCTGCTCGCCGCCGGGGTCCCGTTCGGGCTCTTGCCGACGATGCCGAACCTCCGCTGGGCGCAGTCTCTGACCGCCGGCGTCGAGGGCTGGCTCGCGCTACCCGACCTGCCGCCTGCCCTGACCCTGACCTGCGCCCGCGGCACCCATCGCGAATCGATGCCGGAAAACATCCTCGCCGCGCTGTTCCAC
>JAQGHW010000148.1 GCA_028291505.1 Rhodopila sp.
CTGATCCACCGAGCGCGTTCGCCGGGCAGGATGTGCTGCTGCTCTCCGTCGGCCCCCCCGAGCAGGCGACGCGCTGGTTTCATTCGGTTCAGGCATTGCCCGGCACCTCCGTCCGGCTGGACGGACGAGTGTTGCGGACGGTCACCGTCCTCCGTGGCCAGGGGCTTTTGCTGCCGCCATAATGTCCTGCCCCCGAAGTCCGTCGCGTCTTGCGGCGCACGCAGGGTACCAGCAGGCCACTGAAAACAATGAACTGGTGTCGCGAATTCTGAGGTTCGCCACTATGGCGGACTTCAGATTCGGGACACTAGAGCAACATCAGCCTGACTGGAACAGTCCGGCTGATAAAGTTGCTTGTGAAAACAATGATCTAGAGCATGCTGACTGTTTCCAGTCAGCCTAAAAATGCTCTAAGCGAACTAATCCCGTGCCGCCCATTTAACGATTTGTTAAGACTTCGCTTGTAGGACGGGAGCCTCCAGGTCGGAGGCCCCCGGGTGAGCCAGTCACTCCGCGTTTCACGTATTCGTCTCGCAGCTTACATCGACACCGTTCTGTGGGGCGTGCTGGCCTTCGCGCGATCGCTCAACGGACGGTCACCCTGGGCGGCCAGGCAGCTTCGCCGGACTGTGCTGCTGCTCTGGTGGACCGCCACATTCCAGCTTCTCGTCCATGCAAGGTATTGGCTGCGGGCCAGGCGGTTGCGCCGCATCACACCGGTAGCCCCACCACCCGTCCCGGTGATCGAGATCATCGATCCGAGCAGCCTGGATCTGCCAGCTTCGGGAAATCCAGTCGTTTCGGTGATCGTTCCAACGTATGGGCAGTTGTCGTTCACACTGCGCTGCCTGGCCTCGATCAGCCAACACTGGCCATCGCTGCCGATCGAGGTGATCGTCGTCGATGACGCCTGGGCCGGCGCAGACGCAAACGATCTGCAACTTGTGCGCGGCATCCGGCTGATACGCAACGACACCAATGTCGGCTTCTTGCATAGCTGCAACAGGGGGGCCCGACAGGCGCGCGGCCGCTATCTCTATTTCCTCAACAACGATACGCAAGTGCTCGATGGCTGGCTGGAGCCGATGGTATCGTTGTTCCAACTCTTCCCCGGCATAGGCGCGGTCGGCGCCAAATTGCTTTACCCTGACGGGCGGTTGCAGGAAGCCGGCGGGATTGTCTGGCAAGACGGGTCCGGCTGGAACTTTGGCCGCCTGGAGGACCCGACCAACCCGGTCTATAATTACATACGCGAAGTGGACTATTGCTCCGGCGCTGCATTGATGGTCGAACGGGCAGTCTTCGCCAGCCTGGGTGGTTTCGACGAACGTTACGCGCCGGCCTATTTCGAGGATACCGATCTATGCTTCCGTCTGCGGCGGATCGGCCTGAAGACCTTGTACCAGCCGGCCTCTCAGGTCGTGCATCATGAGGGCATCTCGCACGGCCGCGATACCGCGGTCGGCATCAAGTCCTACCAGGTCCTGAATCGGTGCGCCTTCGTCGATGTATGGGCGGATCTCCTGGCAAAAGAGCATTATAAGAACGGCGAGCACGTGCTCCGCGCCCGCGACCGGGCAATGGGTCGCAAGCTTGTGCTCGTGGTCGACCATTACGTTCCCACACCGGACAAGGATGCCGGGTCGCGCGCGATGATGGCGTGCCTGCATATCCTGCTTCAGCAGGGCTTCGTGGTGAAATTCTGGCCGCACAACATGAGTTACAGTCCAGGATACACCGAAATCCTGCAGAACATGGGGATCGAGGTCTTTCATGGCCCAAACCAATCCCGGTTCGAAACCTGGATCAAGGCCGCCGGCAGCGAGTTCGATACGGTTCTGCTCAGCCGCCCCGAGGTCGCCGAAGATGTCATCCCACTCATCCGCCGATACTCCCCCGCTCGGATTATCTACTACGGTCACGATCTGCACTTCCGCCGCATGCGCCAGCAAGCGGAGGTTACGCACGACGAAGGACTTTTCCGGCTCGCCGAACACATGCGTCAGCGCGAATACGCCATTTGGCGGCAGGTCGATCTGTCGCTCTATCTGTCGGAGGAAGAAGCCCAGATCGCGTCAGCCCTGCAACCGGACGCCAAGATCGGTTGGATCGTGCCCTACTGCTTCGATTGGTTCGCCGATCCCCGCGTCGCGCCGCCGCAACAGGAAATCATCTTTGTCGCCGGCTTCGGTCATCCGCCGAACGAAGACGCCGCCCTGTGGTTCGTGAACGAGATCCTGCCGCTGATCCGCACCGAGGTGCCCGACGCGCATTTGTCGATCATCGGCTCCAACCCGACCGACCAGGTCCAGGCCTTAGTCGCAGACGGCATCGCCATGTTCGCCAACGTTGCCGATACGGAACTTGAGGCAGCCTACAGCCGCGCCCGCGTCGCCGTGGTACCGCTGCGCTGTGGCGCCGGCGTGAAGCTGAAAGTGGTTGAGGCATTGCGCGCCGGGGTTCCCCTGGTCACCACGCCCGTGGGTGCGCAGGGTCTGCCCGGATTGTCCCAGATCGTCGCGGTCCAAGACGATACCGTATCGTTCGCAAGTGCGGTCGTCAGCCTGCTGAAGGACGACGATGCGTGGCAAAAACGTAGTGCTCAGCAGGTTGAATTCGCTCGGAAACGATTCTCGCGGGAGGCGATGACCGCGTCGGTCCTCCTGGCACTGGGGACCGCGGCGTAGTCAAACGAGATTGCCAGATGCGACCGTCCGTGGCTGGATAGGCTCCCAGATAAAGCGGGAGAAAGCGCGATGGCCAACCAACAGCAGGAACGCAAACCATTTCACCATCCCCGCGTGCGGCCGGACTGGCTGGCCAAGCTGACCGAGGAGGTCCTGGATCCGGCCCAGCCCATCATCGATCCCCACCATCACCTCTGGAAAGCGCGCCCTGATCCCTACCTGTTGGCCGACCTGGTCGCGGACCTCCGCACCGGTCACAACGTGCTGGCCACGGTGTTCATTCAGTGCCGGTCCGAATACCGCAACGACGGGCCGGAGGCGATGCAGCCGGTTGGTGAAACCGAATTCGTCGCCGCCGCGGCAAAAGAGTGCGAAAGCGGCGCGTATGGCAAGCTGCGCGCCTGTGCCGGCATCGTCGGCCACGCCGACTGCCTGCTGGGCGAGCAGATCGACCCGGTGCTGGAAGCCCACATCCAGGCCGGCGGCGGGCGCTTCAAAGGCATCCGCCACAGCGGCACCTACGATCCCGGAATCGCTCCAACAGCACCGCCCGGGGCGCCGCCCGGCCTTTACCGCGACCCCCAGTTTCGCGCCGGCTTCGCCCGCCTCCACCGCCTGGGAATGACGTTCGAGGCATGGCTGTATCATCCGCAACTCGGTGACCTGCTCGATCTGTTGCGCGCCTTCCCGGAACAGAAAGTCGTGCTCAATCATTTTGGTGGCCCGCTCGGCGTCGGCCCCTACGAGGGCCGGCGAGCCGAGGTATTCGCCCAATGGCGCGCCTACATCACCGAACTGGCGACCTGTCCGAACCTGCACATGAAGCTCGGCGGCCTCGCAATGAACGTGAACGGCTTCGGCTACCATCACGAGCCACTGCCGCCGTCCTCAGGCGAGATGGCCGCAGCCTGGCGTCCCTATGTCGAAGGAGTCGTGGAAGCTTTCGGCGCCGACCGTTGCATGTTCGAGAGCAACTTCCCGGTAGACAAGGGGATGTGCGCGTACCCGGTCCTGTGGAACGCATTCAAACGCCTGGCAGCCGGTTACTCGGACGATGAGAAGGCCGCACTGTTCTACCGGACAGCGCAACGATTCTATACTTTACCGGCGGTGGCCTGAATCGAACTCCATCGGTAATGCGTTCGTTCTGGACGACAAAGGGGACGTGAAGCTGATGGGTTGCGAAGAAAGCAAGACTCGACACAGATTTTGTGGAGGAAGGCACAGATTAAAGGGATAGCAGTAGTGCCCTTTTTTTCCCTGTACCGTCCGAGGCATCGACCGCAAGCATGGCCAGGGCGCTTCGCGCGGCAGGTTCCCCGTCCGCGTAATCTGTGCCCTTCCTCCTCTAAATCTGTGTTAAGTCTGGCTTTTTCTTCCTACCGCGGGGCGCGCGCTGACAGGACGCGTCCCACCACGACGACCGGGCAGACCACGCCTCCCCCTCAAACTCCCCCCCAGACCTCCCGCGCCACTTCCACGCAGCGGGACAGTTTCGCCCATTGCTGGTCCTCGGTCAGCGTGTTGCCTTCCTCGGTCGAGGCGAACCCGCATTGCGGCGACAGCGCCAACTGTTCCAGCGGCAGGAACTTCGCCGCCTCATCGATCCGTCGCTTCAACTCGTCCTTGCTCTCCAGTTCGCCGGTCTTGCTGGTCATGATACCGAGCACGACGATTTTGGGGCCGCGGGGGACGAAACGCAGCGGCTCGAACCCGCCGGCGCGGTCGGTGTCG
>JAQGHW010000200.1 GCA_028291505.1 Rhodopila sp.
ATCGAGCGCTTGTTGTGGTTCAGCATGGTGAAATACAGGCTGTCGACACCCTTGACGTCCTGCAACTGGCCGCGCGTTATGTCGCCGACGCCCGGGCGTTCGACCTTGATCACATCGGCGCCGAACCAGGCGAGAAGCTGCGTGCAGGTGGGACCCGACTGGACATGGGTGAAATCCAGGATGCGGACGCCGTCGAGTGCTTTGGTCATAAATTGTCTCCTTCTCTATTCGTCATGGGCGCCCCCCGCTGGTGATGCCCGGGGATGACATTGATTGGATGGTGCGGACTGGCACGATGGTCAAAGTCATTACTTGTACATCGTCTGTGCCCTGGCCCCCGGCGCGTATTCGTTCCGATCGATCCTGATGTTCACGATCGCGCGCCGCGTCGTTGAAGTAGCCGGGAATATCCAGTCTGCGCAGCACCGGGCTCACCGAACGGAAGGCTGTGGCGATGCCGGTCACCGCGTTGCTGAAGCCGATCCGGCGCGCATCGTCGTCAGCGGCGTGCGTGGCCGTCTGCTCATGCCGGACGTCGACGATACGGATGCCGTTGTCGATACAACCATCATGGATATCGATCATTTGGCCGCCGCGAAGGGGAAGATCGTGTCCATCCCTCGGCCTTCAGGGCTTTCGCGACCGGGTGGCCGCCAGGAGCCACGTTGCCGTCGCGGCGTCTGGTTTCCAGCGTGTCGTCCGCCGTACCGGGTGATGACGCTGACACGGCCACTTTTCTCCACTTCGTCCACCTGCAAAGTTCGTCTGTCCCTATCGGCTTTCGGGACGCCGATAAAGTCCCCATGACGTTCCACATGGGTGCCTATCGTATGACCGCGCACAGATAATTCGGCCAGATGCGGATCGCTCGTCCGCAGCGCCGGGATGATCCTACGATCCGCGCCAACGGACCCGCTGCCGATACCGCTGCGACGACGTCGCCGGTCTCGTCGAAGATGGGCGCCGAACTGCAGCGCAACCCGACAGCGTGCCCCTCGTCGTCGACAGCGAAGCCCGCCACCCGCGCGCTCGAGGTCGGCCCGCAGCATCTGCCGGCATTCCACTCGGGCGAGATACACCGCCTCACCTTCGTCCTCGATCGCAAGATTGACGGTCTCTCGGCTGTCTTCCATCAAGCGCCACAATGCGGCGCGGCGAGGCAGACAAGGTTGCGCGTCTTGGTGAACGTGCAACCCGTGACGAACGCCTGGACCCCGATAGGGCGTTGCAAGCGGGTGGTTGGCGACGGATTCCGCTCGCAGGGACCGCCACCAACCGGCTGAGGTGGCCATCGCCGCCGATGTGCTGAACCGCTGGCTGTAGTTCGGAGGTCTTTCCCCTTCCGCCTCGCGTGCGCCAAAGAGATGGGGCTGGGATTATTGCGCTCGTCCGGTGGTCTGTGCAACAGCCCGTCACGGTTTGAATTTGCCGGGCCGCGTGGCATACGGTATATTAGATCAATTGTTCAATCGGATTGAGCATTAATTCGGAGCGCGAACTGCGTGCAGGAAGCCATCACTTTGCCACCTCTGGACGCCGGTGTTGGATTGCGCCGGCTCGCCTGTGACGCCATCAAGCGCGCCATCACCGAGATGGACATTTACGGCCGCCCAACGGAAATCCGTCTGGACGAGCGCCAGCTCGCGGAGGATCTCGGGGTGAGCCGAACGCCGATCCGAGAGGCCCTGACCGTACTGGAGCAGGAAGGCTTTGTAAGGTCCGTGCCGCGGCGCGGCGTCTACGTCGTGCGCAAAACGAAGCGCGAGATAATCGAAATGATCGTGGTTTGGGCGGCGATCGAGAGCATGGCCGCCGGATTGGCCGCGGCGCGCGTCACGCAAGACCAGCTAACGCAGCTCCGCAAGCTTTTCAGCGAGTTCGAGGCTGATCCGATTTCGCGCGTCGACGAATACAGCCAAGCGAACATGGCCTTTCACAAAGCCATAATCCGACTGGGCGGGTGCGAACTGATGACCGAGGTGACGGAGAACTTGTTCATCCACATGCGGGCGGTTCGCGCCATCACGATGCGGCACAGCGATCGGGCGTCACGTTCGGTTCGTGATCACAGCAGGATCGTCATGGCACTCGAGCAGGGCGACGCCGAGCTGGCTGAACGATTGGTCCGCGAACATACGCTGGGGCTTGCGGCGCATGTCGAAAAGCACGGGGACTGGATTGACGGCCCTCCAACCGAAGTGCCGCCAGCGGTGACAGTACGATTGAGTCGGCGCCAAAACGCTGCCGCAGCGGCGGACTGGGAAAAGTAGTCGGATCGGACGCCGGCACCTGCCGCTGCGGCCTGCTCGCTGTCAGAATGCGGTCAACTCAAGCTCGCCGGTCGCCCGTTGCGCCAGAAGATCTCGGATGCTGACGACCCCTATGAGGGCGTCGCCGTCGATCACGGGGACGTAGCGGATCTGATGACGTTCCATCAGAGCGGCCACCAGATCGAGCTCGTCTCCTGGCCCGCATGAGACGACGTCGCGGGTCATCAAGGCAGACACCGGCATCTTGAGCGCGGCGATCCCGCGGTCGACCAGGGCGCGAAGGATGTCCCGCTCCGATAGAATGCCCAACACGACGTCGCCTTCGGTGGCGCATGTGTCCTTGATGATGACGGCGCCGACGTTCTCCGCCCGCAGCAGGCGTGCCGCGATGGCGGTCGTCGCCTCCATTTGGATCGCGATAATCCGGGCGTCCTTCCGCTGTAATAACGAAGATACTTTCATGTGCTCCTCCATGTTTTCGGCATTCGGTGGGCTACGGCCCACTGCCAGGCGGCACACAAGCACAATCCAGGTATAATGTATACCAGATATTTTTGGCGATGAGCCTAAAATATCATCTTCCAGCCTATTGCGCCCATATCTGGCATACGGTATGCCACAGATCGCAGGGTGCATAAAAGTTACCGTACCGATGCGGCCTTGGCGGTAAACAGCAACACAGGGGGTCCGTCCGAATGTCTACAACAACAGCAGCAAAGGTGCAGATCGCGGCGCAATCTTTAACTGCTGAGGACACGCTCCAGCAAAAGCAACGCGATGAGGGCGTTGTATCCGGCGGCCGTCTGGTGGCGATGGCCCTCAAAAACGAGGGTGTGGACACCATCTTCACGCTGTGCGGTGGGCACATCATCGACATCTACGACGGCTGCATCGACGAGGGCATCCGCATCGTCGATGTGCGTCATGAGCAGGTGGCAGCCCATGCCGCGGATGGCTATGCGCGCCAGACCGGCAAGCTCGGCTGCGTTGTGACGACGGCGGGACCGGGATGCACGAACGCCGTCACCGGCATCGCGACCGCGTTTCGCTCCGAGAGTCCAGTCCTGCATATCGGTGGGCAGGGCGCATTGACGCAACACATGATGGGGTCGCTGCAGGACCTGCCGCATGTCGACGTGATGCGGCCGATCACGAAATTCGCCGCCAGCGTCCGCTCCACGGAGCGTATTGCCGATATGATCGCCATGGCGGCGCGCGACTGTTTCGCCGGTGCCCCTGGGCCTGCCTACCTCGAGATCCCCCGCGACGTGCTGGATCGCGAGATCGACGTGAGTAAGGCGGTGATCCCGAGAATCGGGCAGTATCGCGCCTCCACCAAATCGCTCGGCGATCCCGCGGACATCGAGAAGCTCGCCGAAATCCTCGTCAAGGCAGAGCGGCCGGTGATCCTGATCGGCAGCCAAGTGTGGACGTGCCGCGGCCACGAGGCGGCGATCGACCTCGTTCGTGCGCTCGATATCCCCGCTTACTTCAACGGTTCGGGCCGCGGCCTGCTGCCGCCGGGTGACCCGCACCATTTCGATCGCACTCGCCGTGAAGGATTCGATGGCGCGGACGTCATCGTCATCGTAGGCACGCCGTTCGACTTCCGCATGGGATATGGCAAACGGCTTGGGCGCAACGCCAAGGTCGTGCAAATCGACCTGGACTACCGGACTGTCGGCAAAAACCGCGACGTGTCGTTGGGGTTGGTCGGGGATCCGGGGGTGATCCTGGCGGCGGTTCGCCAAGCGGTGACCGGGCACATCGTCAAAGCGTCGCAGCAGTCACGCAAGGAGTGGATGGGGCAACTCCGACGCGCGGAGCAGATCGCGACCGAGAAACTCATGCCGCTTTTCAAGTCCAACCAATCTCCAATACATCCGTACCGGGTGGCATGGGAGATCAACGAGTTCCTTGCGGACGATACGATCTATATCGGTGACGGCGGCGACGTCGTCACGATTTCCGCGCAAGCGGTGCGGCCTCGCCGCCCGGGCCAATGGATGGACCCGGGGGCGCTCGGCAGCCTGGGTGTCGGCACAGGCTTCGCTCTGGCAGCCAAGCTCGCCAATCCGCAGAAAGAGGTGCTTTGTTACTACGGTGATGGCTCGTTTGGAATGACCGCCTTCGACATGGAAACCGCCAACAGGTTCAAGGTTCCGTATCTCGCGGTGATCGGCAACAACTCGGCCATGAATCAGATCCGGTATGGCCAGATCACCAAATACGGCGAACAGCGCGGTAGCGTCGGC
>JAQGHW010000210.1 GCA_028291505.1 Rhodopila sp.
GCCCTCGGCCGACAGGTAGTCGCCCATCGGTGCGTGAGGGCCTTGGTCCTCGTGACTGCCGAGCGGAAGCAGGATCACTGGCCGGCGCAGGGCCGCCTGCCGCATTTCGGCACCGGTCAACTCGGCCAGGCGCCGTTTCGCCAACGGCATTTTTGGCTGGTCCATGGAAGGGTGGTTCCTCGACATGACGTCGTTCCATGTATACATGGTGCATCCAACGGGTCAACCATCGGGCATGCCGGTAACGAACAGCGGCGGGAGGAGTGGATGGATACCGCAACAAATAAATCCAGGGCAGCGCCGGGCCGAAAGACAGAGCCGGCGTGGCAGCGCGTCTATACTCATGTCCGCGCCCGCATCGTCGCGGGCGAGATCGCGCCCGGCAGTTTTCTGGAGGAGGAGGCGGTCAGCGCGGAAGTTGGCGTCTCCCGCACACCGGTGCGCGAAGCTTTCCAGCGGCTGCACGCCGAACGGTTCATCGACCGGCTACCCCGGCGTGGTGCGATGGTGCGGTCGGCGACGGCGGAAGAACTGGTACAGCTCTACGAAACGCGGCGGGTGATTGAGGCCTTCGTGGTGCGCCGCATCGCCCAGGACGGTATCGCCGTACCCGTGGCGCTCGATACGCTGCTGGCGCGGCTGTCGGCCCCGCGCAAGGCCGCGGATTTCGCATTTCAGGCGGAAGGGGATTTCACCTTCCACCGCACCCTTGTAGCCTTGATCGGCAATGCAGTGATGCTCGGTGTGTTCGACGGGCTGCACCTGCGTCAACTGCGCGTTGCGATGCGTGCGGTCGCGCTCAATCCCGACCGGCTGGTTCTGATCCACGCCCAGCACGCGGCACTTCTGGCTGCGCTGCGCCGCCACGACGGGGCCGCCGCGGTGGCTATCCTGGACGAACATCTGCGGCCTGCACCAGAGATACTATCACGGATGCAGAGCTGAGGCCGCCGCGGAGACTGCATGCAGGGGGACGGCCGTCGGGCAAACAGCACTGGCCTTCGGTTTCATGCATATCCTGAGACCTCGCGGGGCCGGTGATCCAAGGTCCGGGTATCACTTGCCTCGGCACCGGCACTTGCTTCACGGCTAGACCCGCTTCAGATTCCAGAACAGCGGACTGCTGCATGACAGTCGACCCTGCACAGACTTTCGGTAAGCCGTCGGGATCTGGAACTGACCGAGCGTGATGGTCGGAACCTGTGAAAAGTTTTCGGCCTGGATCGCATTTGCAATCGTTTTGCGAGCATCCAGATCCGTAGCTTGCAGCCACTCGTCAGTCAGCGCCTCGATCTTCGGATTGTCATACCAACCGAACCAGCCACTGGCGCCCTGGCCACGGAAGGGAGCGGAGACGACAGGATTAATGATGAACCCGCCACTGAACCAAGTGTGGAAGACCGACCAACCACCCTTGTCCACAGGTTCCTTGCTGGTTCGGCGCTGAACGACCGTGCCCCAGTCGGCTGCTACCATTTCGGTATTGATGCCCAACTTCTGGAACATGTCGTACGTAATGTCACCAAGCGGTGCGATGCTGGCGAAATCGGTCGGATTGATGATGACGGCTTTGGCGCCGCTGTAGGCCTCTTTGATCATCGCCTTCGCCGCGGCCATGTCGCCGGACTGTGCCGCACCAGTGACCTGCGAACCATACGTCGTGCCGCAGGGGAACTGTGACCGGCAGATCTGGTACAGCGATGGATCGTTGCCGGTCACCGCTCGCATGTAGTCATCCTGGTTCACCGCGGTCAGGATGGCTCGGCGCATCCGGAGGTCATTGAATGGTGGTTGCAGATGGTTGAAGCGCATGCCGCCGATGTAACCCTGCGGGTTCGATGGTGCCAACGTGATGTCGGGATTACGGTGCAGTAACGGCACAAGATCGGCCTGGACCTGTTCGTACCAGTCGATCTCCCCCGATTGCAGGGCCGAGGCGGCGGTGGAGGCATCCGGAATGATTTTCCACTCCACGCGGTCGAAATGCACGATCTTGCCACCGGATGTCCAGTCCGGTGGTTCCTGCCGAGGAACGTAGTCAACGTTCCTGGCATAGGCCACGCTGCTGCCGGCAACGAATTCGTCCTTCACGAAGCGGAACGGACCGGAGCCCACCATCTCCGTCACGCCCTTGAACGGATCGGTTTTGGCCAGCCGTTCCGGCATCATGAAGGCAATTTGGGCGTCGGGTTTGGCAAGCGCCTCGATCAACAGCGGGAAGGGCCGCTTCAGGCTGATCTTGATGATCCTGTCATCAGCCGTTCCCCAACTGTCGACGACCTTGGCGGCCGTCTGGCCGAACGTGTCCCGCGCCGCCCAGCGAGCCAGGCTCGCGGCGCAATCTCGCGCCAGGACAGGCTCGCCGTCATGCCATTTGAGGCCATCGCGGAGTCTGATCTGGTAAACCCGGCCATCGTCGGAGACGGTGTAACCCTCCGCCATTTGCGGCTTCGCTTCGAGCGCGGTGTTCATACAGAAAAGCGTGTCGAATACCATGTAGGCGTGGTTGGCGGTCACTGCGGCCGTAGTGATGATCGGGTCCAACAGCGTCAGGTTGGCCTGCGGCACAAAGCGCAGGACGCGGCTGGAGGCAGGCTGAGCAATTGCGAAACGAGGAAGTGCGGCGGCGGCGGCGGCGCCAAGGAGAGTGCGTCGTTTCATCGTGAGCCCCTGTATTTCAGCAGGACCATGTCGGGTTTGGAGGGGGGGAGCAAGAACATACCAAACATGAAGCCATGGCGCTCATCGTCGGCTGATCGCCGCTTAGGATCGAACGTACTGTTCGTAGTTGAGTTCTGGCTCTCGCGGGCCGTCGGGCAACAGCCGGGCGCGTCTTTACGCATCACGACAAAGGGCCTCAGATTGGCGGGCATGATGACCTCCCTCTCCGCCCGCCTCGAACGTCTTCTCGAAGACCTGCCGCGCGCTTATCCTGGGCCGGGCGGCGCAGTCGCCGTACTGCGCCGTGGCGAGGTGCTGATCCGGCATGCCTGGGGCTGGGCGAACGCCGAGCGACGCATCCCATTCACGCCGCGCACGCTTTTCCGCATGTGCTCCATCACCAAGCAGTTTACCTGCGGCTTGGTGCTGGATGCCTTCCCCGACCCGTCGGTGCTGGACGGCGACGTATCCGCCCGCTTGCCACGGCTGGAGCAAGCTGCGCCGAGCGCACTTCACCTGTGCCACAACCAGTCCGGCCTGCGTGACTACTGGGCAGTGGCGATGTTGCACGGTTCCCCGGCCGAGGCGCCATTCGGCGACACGGAGGCAGCCCGGGTCATCGCCGGGGCAAGGACGCTGCACTTCACCCCCGGTACCCGCTACTCCTACGTCAACCAGAACTTCCGCATCCTGTCCGACATCCTGCAGGACCGCACTGGCCGCGGGTTAGCTGACCTGCTGCGCACCCGAATTTTCGCACGCGCCGGCATGGACAGCGCGTTGTTGGCGGCCGATACCCGCGCCATGCCGGACGGCACCGAGGGCTACGAAGGCTCGCAGAGTGGCGGCTTTCGTGCCGCGGAGAACCGCATCCAGTGGACCGGCGATGCAGGGATCGGCGCTTGCCTCGAGGACATGATCGCCTGGGAACGCCACATCGACGCGACACGCGACGACCCGGACGCGCTCTATAGCCGCCTCTCGGCGCCGGTAAACTTCGCCGATGGCACAAGAGCGGAATACGGTTTCGGCCTGAATCGGAAGACCGAACTCGGCCGTGTGGCGAGCGGCCATGGGGGTGCATTGCGTGGCTGGCGCAGCCACCGCATGTACCTGCCCGAAGAGCGCGTCTCGATCGTCGTCATGTTCAACCACCTCTCGGACGCGCATGCCGCGGCGGTGGATCTGCTCACCGCCGTGCTGGGGGAGGCGGCGGCGCAGCCCCCTGCCCCCATTCCGGAACCGGACTGGCTGGGCACTTACCTCGAGCCCGAGACCGGGCTGGCGGTTCGCCTCAACATGGCATCCGATCGGCTGGTGCGGCTGCGCTACGGCCACGTAGCGGAGAAGCTGGACTTGCACGCTGACGGTTCGGCAAGCAGCGGCGGCACGCGACTGCGGCCGGGCAATGGTGGCTTGTGGATGGATCGCCCGCAGGAGAACCAGAGCTCACGCCTCCGTCCCTCCGAGGGCACGCCCGCCACCGACATTGCCGGCCGCTACCGCTGCGAGGAGCTGGATGCCGTGGTAACCATCGCAGATGCTGGCACCGTACTCTATGGCGGTTTCTCGGGCTTCCTGGGCCAAGGGCGCATGGAGATGCTTGACCCGGTCGGTCCGGATATCTGGGCACTGCCCTGCCCGCGAGCGCTGGACCACACGCCGCCCGGCGACTGGACGCTCAGCTTCCGGCGCGGCGCGACGGGGGGGGTCGAGGGGCTCGAAGTCGGCTGCTGGCTCAGCCGTCGCCTGGTCTACGCACCTGTCCGTTGACATGCGCCGTGCATCACTGCGATTGGAGCGAAATGCCGCGCGGCAATCTGGGTCCGCTCAGTGATCGAACCCGCCAATACCTGCATCGCCATACAGCTGCATTGGGTGGGAACCGGATCTTTGCTCCAATCGGCTCAAACGACACCGGATGGAACACATGCAAATCGTCTCTCAACGGCTGATCCTGCGCCCGTGGGAAGATTCCGACCGACCGGCTTTCGCAGAGTTGTCCGCGGATGGCGAAGTCATGGCGCACCTCATGCCACTCGCAACCCGCGAGGCATCAGATGCCTGGATCGACCGCCAAATTGTCCACCTTTCCACGCACGGCTTCTGTTTTTGGGCCGTGGAATCGAAGGAAGCCGGGACGTTTGTCGGAGCAGTTGGCCTGTTCAAGGTTAGCTACACGGCTCATTTTACCCCAGCGGTCGAGGTTGGTTGGCGCATCTCAAGACCATTCTGGGGTCAAGGCTACGCACCGGAGGCTGCTGAGGCCGTGCTCCGATTTGGCTTCGAAGACCTTCGGTTGCAGGAGATCGTTGCGAATGCGAGCGCTGGCAACACCAGGTCGCAACGGGTGATGACGAAGCTGGGGATGTCACACGACGCTGAGGATGATTTCGACCATCCGTTGGTTCCAGAGGACAATCCGCTTCGACGACAGGTGCTGTATCGGCTAACCCGCGACCGCTGGCTGTAACAGGCGTCGATGCACTCGGAAAATCCGAAGAGCGCCGCCCACGCCGAACCTTGAAACAGCATCAGGCGCACGGTCGCCGTCCATGTCTTGAACCAGATGCAAGAACCGGGACGCCCAATCTCCGTCCGGATCAAATGAATTCAGATGGGGCTGCGTTCGCTGCGACCTTCTCGTCGATCCATGCAACAGCGCCCCGCCGCAGGTATCAGGTTGGCAGGAAGATCCAATTGAAGATGTAGTCCGGATGCCCCACCAGGGCCTGAGTGTGGTGTCGGACAAGGTCAATGCGCGACGTCCGGCACAGCAGCCCGCGCCGCAAGGCATACGCCTCGTAGCCGAGCTCGCAGATCTGGGCGAGCATATCCGCGATCGGCCGCTGCGTGTGTCGTTCCTCCATTTCCACGATCAGGTTTGGCCGGTCGCGACGCAACGTGTCCATGGCCCCGGCGATGACAGCCAGTTCGTGGCCTTCGACGTCGATCTTAATGAAGCCGATATCCGCAAAACCAAGATCATCCAGGCGCCGTGTCTGCGCCATGATGCTGCGATAGTCCTGGTCGTCGGGCACCTTGATCGTTGACAGCGAGGCACCCTGGTTGGAGTAGTTGCCATCAACCCGGCGGGGCACCCGCAACTCAGCGGTTCCCGTGATATTGGACAACGCAAACGAGTGCGGTCTGACACCCTTGCCCGCGCCACGCTCAAGCTTTTGGTAGATCCTCGGATTTGGTTCGAAGGCGTGGACCTCGCGGCAGCAGCGACGCAACACCTCGGACCAGATCCCTTTGTTGGCGCCGACGTCGAGCGCGATGCGGGCCGGATCGACCAGAATCCGCAGGAGCGCCAGCTCGGGTTCGCCACGCCGCTGCTCGCGGGCGGTCGCCCGCCGAAGATGTAAGCGCGCGTGCAGGCGCGCAAGGGAAAAGCTGCGCTTCGGATGATCTTCCCCCATCGGCGGTCGGCTCCAAATCATGAGGGCCTCGCCCGATTTCGCAGAGCATAATACAAAGGCTGTCCGTTGCGAAGCAATGGTGTGTGGTTGCCCGCGAGACCGTCCAGAACCTGGGGGGGACGCAGTGCCGCGGCCGCGTCGGCCGTCAGGACCGGATCATGATCTCGCGTGGCTGCCCTCAATCGAACAATGTGGCCAGGCGCTGCTTGATGCTGTCGGCGATGTACAGCGCCAGCGCCTGGATCGTGCAGGTCGGGTTCACCCCCGCGGAGGTCACGAAAATGCTGCCGTCGACGATGAACAGGTTCTTCACGTCGTGGCTGCGACCCCATTCATTGACCACCGAACGATCCGGATCCGTGCCCATCCGAGCCGTCCCCATCAGGTGCCAGCCAGCGACGGCCACCGGGGATTCGACACCCACATCATACGCGCCGGCGGCCCGCAGGATCTCGGTCCCTCGGGCCACCGCGTGATCCAGCATGTGGCGGCTGTTCTCACTGAAGGTGTAATCAATCCGCGGCGCCGGAATGCCGCTGCTGTCCTTCAGCACTGGGTCCAGCGTTACGGTGTTGTGTTCCTCCGGCAGATCCTCGCAGATCGCCATCATCCCGGTGCGGTGACAGAACAACTTGCGATAGGCCTCGTGATGCCCCTCGCCCCACGGCACGCGCCCGGTCTCCATCCCGGTCATCGCCGTCACGACGGGACCCTGGCCACGATTGAATTCGAAGGTGTAGCCTCGCACAAACCCCCGCGTCGGGTCCGTCTCGTAAAACTCCTTGCTCCAGATACAATTTCCCGGACCGCGGTAGCCGTCCAGTTCGGCCTCGAAGTAGCCATAGATACGCGCGTATGGATGAAACATCAGATTCTTGCCGACCAGCTTGCTGGAATTCGCCAGCCCATCGGGGAACTGCGACGATGCCGAGTTCAACAACAGCCGCGGCGTGCCGATACCGTTGCAGGCAATGATCACGACCTCGGCGGGCTGGAACTGCTCGACGCCGTTCGCATCGTAATAGACCACGCCGGAGGCCATTCGATCTTCGTTGGTGGTGATTTGCTTCACCCGGCACCGCGTCCGCAGTTCGACCCCGGCGCGGATCGCGTGCGGCCAGTAGGTGACGTCCGCGGTGGCTTTCGCCCCCTGCGCGCAACCGCCGACGCAATTGCCGAGGTTGACGCACCCGGCGCGCCCCTCATAGTCGGTGGAGGCGATGGCGCTGTCGGATGGCCACCAGTGCCAGCCCAGCTTGTTCAGACCGCGCGCCAGTGTGGCGCCCGACTTTCCTAGCGGCAGTGGCGGCATCATCGGC
The DNA here is from genome assembly GCA_028291505.1 of Rhodopila sp. Taxonomy (GTDB): domain Bacteria; phylum Pseudomonadota; class Alphaproteobacteria; order Acetobacterales; family Acetobacteraceae; genus Rhodopila. Next base: position 7,406 of record JAQGHW010000210.1, read on the forward strand.
TGCTTCGGCGGATAGGCCGGATCGCCCGTCAGGCCGGATACGCCCGTCATCCGGTCGTTTTCCGCGTACCAGGGTTCCAGCGTCTGGTAGTCGATCGGCCAGTCGTCGGCCACCCCGTCCAGCGAGCGGACACGGAAGTCCGACGGATGAAAGCGCGGATAATGTCCGGCGTACAGGATCGTGCTGCCGCCGACGCCGTTGAAATTGACGACCTTCACCGGTGAATGGTTCTCATTGATCGGATAATCCGTTACCCTGGCGCGGCGGTTGGGGCTGGGACTGAACGCCCCTAGGTGCTGAGCCTCCCAGTCACGGCCATTGCTTGGGTAATCGGTGGGTTTCACCCAGTCGCCCTGCTCCAGACACACGATTCTCATTCGTGTCTCGGCCAGGCTCCAGGCCACCGCGCCGCCCGACGCGCCGGCGCCAATAATCACGACATCAACCCGATCCAGCATGGTTCCCCCAGTTCGCCGCCGGGCGTGGCCGACGCCAGGCAGGCATCTAAAACACGCTGCGGCACTCTGGCATGTGTCACACAATCTGGCGATAACCGCCGGCCGGCAACCCCGGGGAAACGATCCCGCCGGCGTCGGACTGTCCATTGTTGCACCGCAGCGAATGGGTGGTAGCATCGACCCGCCCGAGACCAACCCGCTGCGCTCGATGTCCCGAAGCCGGAGAACCAGCCCGCATGCCCCGCAAGCTCATTCTCGACGTCGACACCGGCACTGATGATGCGGTCGCCATCATGCTGGCCGCACTGCATCCCGAACTCGAACTGGTCGGCGTCACCACGGTGAACGGCAACGTCGAAGTGCGCTACTGCACCGACAACAGCCTGCGCACACTGGACTTCATCGGACGCTCGGACATTCCGGTGTTCGAGGGTATGGCCCGGCCGCTGGTGCGGGCCGACTTCCCCATTCCGCGCGCGGTCAAGAAATCCACCGGCGTGCACGGCCTGAGCCTGGACATTCCGGACCCTGTAAGCATCGTGCAATCGCGCTCCGCGGTCGAGTTCCTGATCGAAACATATCGCTCGACCACCGAAGAAATCGCCCTGGTGCCGACCGGTCCCCTGACAAACATTGCCGCCGCCGTCGCGCTGGATCCGAAATTCGCCGAGCGCGTGCCGGAGGTCGTCATCATGGGCGGCGCACATCACCACGGCAATGTGACCCCATCTGCGGAGTTCAACATCTGGGCCGATGCGGACGCGGCCGCTTCGGTGCTTGCCGCCGGGTTCCGCAAGCTAGTGATGGTGCCGCTGGACGCGACGCATGAGGCGCTGGTCTCGAAGCAGGCGTGCGATGCCATGGAGGCACTTGGGACGCCAGCCGGCCTCGCCGCCTCGCGCTTCATCGGCCGCCGCATCAAGGCCTACGACGCGAACCAGCCGATGGCCGAACAGAACGCGGCGCCGGTGCATGATGCGGTGTGTGTGGCGTATCTGGTGGACCCGACGGTCATCACTACGGAACACCGGCACGTCGCGGTGGAAACCCAGGGGGCGCTGACGATCGGGCGCACCGTCGTGGACATCAATTTTCGTGGCGAGCACCCGCCCAACTGCCACTTCGCCTTCCATGCCGACCGGCACAAGTTCGTTGCCATGCTCCTGGACACCTTCGCCCGCGTCGCCGCCTGAGCATCCGTTGCCAACCGCAAGAGTGCGCCAATGATCAAATCCGTGCTGCTGTGCGCCAGTCTGCTGATGCTCGCCGGCGGTAGCGCTCGGGCGGCAGAGCGCGGGTCGCCCACCCCGGCGTGTCCACAAGGCGTACTGACACTGCGGCTGCTGCGCTCGATCAACAATCCGCCGCAGCCGGATGTGGTCGCAGCGTGGGAGGCCGCCAATCCCTGCGTGAAAATCGAGGTAAACGAGGTGCCGTTCGGCCAGCTTGCCGACAAGATCAGCGTGCTCGCCGCGTCGGGCAATCCGCCCGACATCCTGGGCTATGACGGGCCGAACACGGCCAGCTATGCCGCTGCCGGCGTGCTGCTGCCGCTCGATCCCTTTCTGCCTGCCGGGTTCAAGGACGATGTGACGCAGGCCTCGCTTACCGAACACAGTTATCTCGGCAAACTCTATTCGCCGGGCACCCAGCAAACCACCTTGGCGATGTTCTACAACGCGACGCTGCTCGACAAGCTCGACATCCACCCGCCGAGGGACCTGAAATCAGGCTGGACCTGGGCGCAGGCGCTGGAGGCGATCAAGAAGTGCCAGCAGGGGGACGGTGACGACGTCGCCATCTGGGGTCTGGCACCCAGCCATTTCGGCACCGGCCAACCCGGCTTCGTGTATCGTGATCTGCTGTTCCAGCGCAGTGCCGGAGATCCCAAAGCGCCGCCGGACAGCAGCGCCTACAAGACCTACTTCGCCATCTCGCCCGACGGCAAGACCGCCGATGGGTGGCTGAACACGCCCGAAGCCATCGCCGGCGCCACCTTTTACCGGGATCTGTTCAACGTCGCGAAGGTGACGCCGAAGGCCGGCATTCCGACAGCATTCCAGGACGGCCACGCGTGCTTCACGCTGGATACCTCGTACTTCATGGCTGGGCTGATCAAAAACGACCCCGGATTCAAATGGGGCGTGACACCTTTACCCTACATCAGGTCGCCAATAGTCCATACCGGAAGCGTAACGCTCGGCGTCAGCAGCAAAACGAAGTATCCCGCCGAGGCGGCGAAGTTCGTGATCGATGTCAGCACCGGAACGCCGGCCGAAGCCTATGCCCATCGCGCCAGGATTCTTCCAGTGCTGAAATCGGTGGGCGGGAAGATGCCGGAACTGAACGAATATCCACTCTCGATTTTCTATGCGGAACTAACCGCCTGGGGTCAGCCACGTCCGCCCTCGCCGCATTTCGCGCAGTACGACAAGGTCGTGTCCGATGCGCTGCGTGACATCGCCTATGGGGCGGACCCAAAAACCAGGCTCGATGCGGCAGTGCGCACCTTGCAACCGATATTGAGCCGCTGACCCGCCCACTTACAGGCGCCGGTCGCCGGGCAGGCGCATCCCGCACGCGGCGGCGCCTGCGGCACGGCGCCGCGGTCGCAGCCTTTGTTGGTCCGTTTCTGCTGCTTCTGGCGGTATTCCAGTATCTGCCAGTGGCGACGATGCTGCGCGACAGCCTGTACAGTTACCAGTTGCTCAATCCCGATGACCGGTTGTTCGTCGGGCTGCAGAACTATGCAGAGCTGTTGACCAACCCGGACACCTTGCAGTCGTTTGGCGTAACCTTCGGCTTCGCCGCTGGGACTATTGCCGTGGTAATCCCGCTGTCGTTCTTGCTGGCGGTCTATCTGAACGGCAGGCTGCCGATGCGTGCCGTGGTGCGCACCGTGGTGTTCTTGCCGGTGGTGACCTCCGCGGTGGTAATCGCCACCATGTGGACCTTCCTGCTCGATCCGGCCAACGGGCTGATTAACGGCGCGCTGAGCGGCCTGGGTCTGCCGCGGCTGGCGTTCCTGACCAGCAAGTCGCAGGCGCTGCCCTCGGTCGTGCTGGTCACCGTCTGGCAGCAGTTGGGCTTTGCCACGGTGCTGTTCCTGTCCGGGCTGCAAGGCATTCCGAACGAACTGGAGGACGCCGCCCGCGTCGACGGTGCGTCCGCGCTGCAACGCCTGCGCCACGTCGTGCTGCCGCTGATGGGGCGCACCACCCTGTTCGTGGTGGTGATCATGACGGTTTTTGCGCTGCAATCGTTCGCACCATCGCTGATCATGACCAGCGGCGGACCCGAGGGTACCACCAACTTCGTCGTCTACAACATCTACCAGACTGCCTTCAGCCTGCAGCAGCCTGGCATGGCTTCGGCCATCTCCGCGGTCTTCATGTTCATCGTGCTCGGAATCAGCCTGGTGCAGATGGGCCTCCTGCGCACGAAGTGGAACTACTGAGCATGATCGCGCTGAGTGGAACATTCATCGTCCGAAGGACGCGGTGTTCGCACGAAGCGCGTGAATCATGCGATCAAACAAAGTGTTAGTGGTGCGCGCCACACTGCGTGTGCTGGCCGCAGGCGTGATCCTCGCCGCGATCATCGTGGTGTTCCTGCTGCCTTATGCCTGGATCGTTGCGTCCTCGTTCAAGCCGCAGGCGACCATCTTCCGTGACCTCAACCCCGTGGGCTGGCGCAGCTTCGTTCCGATCAACCCGACGCTGGACAACGTCGTCCATCTGTTCACCCAGCGCGGGGTAGGACGTGCGTTGCTCAACTCCGCCATCATCAGCGCCTGTCAGGTGGCCGGCACCCTGACGCTGTGCTCGTTGGCCGCCTACGGGCTGACCCGCATCCGCTTTCGCGGCAGCGGCATCGTCTTCGTGCTGATCCTGATGACGTTCCTGCTGCCGATCGAATCGCTGATGGTGCCGCTGTATCAGGTGGTCGCCCATATCGGGCTGCAGGACACCCTGGTCGCCGCGTTCATTCCGTGGATCGCCAGTCCGTTCGGGCTTTTCCTGCTGCGCCAGGCGTTCGAGGAACTGCCGCGCGAACTGGACGACGCCGCCACCATCGACGGTGCCGGGCATCTGCGCATTTTCTGGAGCATCGTGCTGCCCAACGTGCGGACCGCCCTGGCGACGCTGGCCCTGGTGACGTTCCTGTTCTCCTGGAACAGTTTCTTGTGGCCGCTGGTGATCCTGCAGTCACCGGAGAACCAGGTGATACAACTTGCCATCGCGCAATCCGTGGCGCCGGGGCAACTGCCGAACTGGGGCGAGACATTCGCCGGCGCGACGGTGGCGACGCTGCCGCTGATCCTGCTGTTCGTGTTCCTGCAACGATTCTTCGTCCGCGGAATCGCCATGACCGGGGTCAAGGGCTAAGCTGAGGCGACGGTTCTGTCAGCGCCCGCGCCAGCAAGCATAGCCGCCCGGATGGAGGACGAGATTTTTCAGGCGGCTTCCAACAGGCGCGGGACCGCATCCCACGGACACGTGCCCGCCCGCTGATGGATACTCGATCATGACCCGATTTGATGCCCCGCGGCCCGCCCGCCGCTTTCAGTCCGACCAAGCCGCGATGGGCATCGCGATCTCCAAAATAGCCGTACGACCGCTCGGCGCGCCGCACTGACTTCTGGCCGACGAAGGACGGCGCGATCGCCGCAAATCTGGCTTCCTGTTACGCGGCCACTTTACGCTTCGCAATGCGACCGCCGGCGGCTGAGGGGATGATGCCGTCTTGCAACCGATTCATGACTCTCAGGCATTTGGCTTCATCCCCTCGAGAGTACTTATCCTTCCAAAATAAAGGTTACCTCCATGGTCACCCGGTACTCCGCGATCTTTCCATTTGTGACGCTCGCCTTTTCCTCAATTACGTGAAGACCTGTTATCCCGCGCAATGTCTTGTTGGCGCGTGCGAGACCTTCCTGGATCGCGGCATCGAAGCTGGTCGGAGAAGCTGCGGTGATCTTTGACACGCTTGCTACAGCCATTTCTGCCTCCCTGGTGGATTGGTCGCCAACGGGCGGCCAACGAGCCAATATGCGGTGTGGCAAACGCGTTGCCAACAAGCCACCCGATCGCATCGGCGGCAGGCCTCCTGTAATGATGAGCGGCTCGGATTGCTTTCAAATTCGCAGAGCCTCCCAGCCCGCTGGGGACGAGAGCCTATTCCACAGTCGGGCGGGCACTTATCTGGAGGCCCCGGGATTTCTCGG
>JAQGHW010000223.1 GCA_028291505.1 Rhodopila sp.
CTGGCATTATCGTTCGCGCAAGGCTGGCTCGTGCTGCCGTTGGCCGGCGCAGTGGCGGCCTCGATCTTCGGACAGGTGACGGTCAACGAGACGATGGCGGCGCGATACATCTCACCCGCCCTGCGCGCTCGGATTTACTCGGTCCGCTTCTTCGTCGGGTTCCTGGGTGCAGCCGCCGCGGCCCCCGTGGTTTCCGTCCTGTATGAACGCACCGGCAGCGTGGCAGCGGTCACCATGATGCTTTCCGCATTCTCGATCGTCACCCTGGGCTGTGCGTTGTTCTTTCCGAACCGGCGGGAAGAATTGGAGCCCGCACTTTGGGTGGATGCGATGCCCGCGGCAGCGGAATAGCACGCAACTGGTGTTCGGCTGTCCAACGGGATGCGTCCCGATCGGGTCGAAATGCCGGCGTCGCTCCCCTTTCCGACATGTTAGCAACAGTGGATTTGCAAACCGGCAGCCGACACGCCACATCCTCCGGCATGTTCCTCCGCCGTACCCTGTTGCTTTCCGCCGCCGCTCTCCTGCCCCTCAGCCTGACAGCCAGGGCGGCCCCTGCCGTCACACTCTCCGCCCAGGACCAGGCGGATATCGGACGGGTCGAGACCTATCTCAACGGCCTCAAATCGCTGAAGGCACACTTCATGCAAGTTGCCCAGGATGGCGGCGTGTCTGAGGGCACCGCCTGGCTCGAACGGCCCGGCCGCATGCGCTTCCAGTATGACCCTCCGGCACCTTTCCTGCTGATCGCGGCACATGGCGTCCTCACTTTTCACGACTCGGCACTGCAGCAGACCACCAACATCGGATTGGGGCGCACCCCGCTGGGCATCCTCCTTGCCGAACACGTGCAATTGTCGGGTGCGGTGACGGTAACGGCGATCCAGCGCCTCCCGGGCCAGATACAGCTCACGCTGGTGCGTACCGACAGCCCGGGTGACGGCTCGCTGACCCTGATTTTCGCCGATCCGCCGCTTACCCTGCGACAGTGGACCGTGGTGGATGCGCAACGGCGGGAGACCCACGTCACGCTGTACAACGCCCAACTCGGCGGCAGCTTCGACCCGCAACTGTTCGAGCAGATCAGCCCGCCGGGCGCCAGACCGGGGTAAAATCAGGGCTGCGTGACGGACATGTACCAGGGCACATGGCGGGCATGTCCCGCGCGGGACGGAAAAGTCTTCTTTTCGCCGCGAATATAGGGAATGATCTTTCTCGACATGAGGTCCCCCCGCGTCGTCAAGCCGTTGATCGGCATCAGTTGCTGCACCAAGCAGTTCGGTGTTTTCGGAATGCCGAACCACGCGGCCTCCGACACGTACGTTCGGGCAACCGATGAGGTGATTGGCGCGGTTCCCGTGCTGCTGCCCGCCAACGGCCCGACCGCGGATATCGAGACCCTTTTGGACCGGCTCGACGGCATCGTCCTGACCGGAAGCCGGTCGAATGTTCAGCCCACACTGTACGACGGCCCCCCGCACGCGGAGGGCACACCGGAAGATCCAGCGCGCGATGGCATCACGCTGCCCTTGATCCGCGCCGCCGTCGCACGCGGCGTTCCGTTGCTGGCGATTTGCCGGGGATTCCAGGAACTCAACGTGGCACTTGGCGGATCGCTGCACCAACGCATCCAGGATCTGCCGGATCGCATGGACCATTCAACGCCGATGCAGCCCTCGTCGCGGATCCGCCAGGGCAAGGCGCACGCGATCCGGGTCATCCCGGGCGGCTGGCTGCACCGCCTTGCCGGCACGACGGACATCGCGGTGAACTCGCTGCATAATCAGGGGATCAATCAACTTGCCCCGGGCCTGATCGTCGAAGGGATCGCTCCGGACGGCTTGATCGAGGCCGTGCGAGTCGCCGCGAGTGAAGCCGGACCCGCGATCGGCTACGCCGTCGGGGTGCAATGGCATCCCGAATACGATTGGCGCACGGACGCGTTGTCGCGCGCCATCTTTGAGCAGTTTGGCGCCGCGGTCCGAGCCTATTCCGACGCCGCACGCCTCGGCGGAGTTTCGATCGCGGCGGATTGAGCCGGCTGGTTCAGGCCGCAACCACGGGAACCCCGGATAAACGCAATCACATCCCTTCCTAACGCATCAGCGGCTTCAATCCCCGGCTGGACCGTCGTCCAGCTTCCCTTACGGGATGCAGCCGCTTTCCCTCTTGTCAGACCAGCGGTTCCGACCGATGTATCGCTTAGACTGGACCGCCACGGTCCGGATTAACCACCCCCCCAGAGCAGGACAGGCCGCCCCTATGTTCATCGAAACCGAAGGCACCCCAAACCCCGCCACGCTGAAATTCCTGCCGGGACGGGACGTGATGGGACTTTCGACCGCCGACTTCGCTTCCGCCGTCAGCGCCGTTCGCAGCCCGCTGGCCACCGCGCTGTTCGCACTTCCCGGCGTCTCGCGCGTATTCTTCGGTGGTGATTTCGTCACCGTGACCAGAAACGATGAGATCTCCTGGCAGGCCCTGAAGCCCCAGGTGCTGGGCGTCATCATGGACCATTTCGTCGCCGGCCACCCAGTCATCGAAGGCGATGAAGCGGACCTCGATGAGGAAGACGTGGACGAAGCCGACCGTGAGGTCGTCGATCAGATCAAGGAGCTGTTGGACACCCGTGTGCGCCCGGCAGTGGCCAGTGACGGCGGCGACATCGTCTTCCGCGGTTACCGCCAGGGCATCGTCCGCTTGCACATGCAAGGCTCCTGCTCCGGTTGCCCCTCCTCCAGCGCCACGCTTAAGCACGGCATCGAGAACATGCTGAAGCACTATGTGCCGGAAGTGGTGGCGGTCGAGCAGGTCGAATTCTGACCGACCCCCGTTGACGGGGGCAGACGCATCTTTCACGCTGCGCCGCAACACGAACTCAATGATGCTGCGTGACAGCAATGCTCAGGAGCTGCCTATGACGATCGATGCCGCGGGTCTCGACCTGCTGTTCAAGGAAGCGCGTACTCATAACAAGTGGCACGACAAGCCGATTACCGATGAGACGCTGCATGAACTCTACGACATCCTGAAGTTCGGCCCGACCTCCGCCAACAGTTCGCCCGCACGCTTCGTCTTCATTCGCACGAAGGAAGGCAAGGAGAAGCTGGCACCCGCGCTGTCGGCGGGGAACACAGAAAAAACCATGAGTGCGCCGGTGACCGTGATCGTCGCCTATGACCCGAAGTTCTTCGAGAAGTTACCAAAACTTTTCCCCCACAACCCCGACGCAATCTCCTGGTTCACCAGCAACGACTCACTGGCCGCGACCACGGCGTTCCGCAACGGCACGCTGCAAGGCGCCTACCTGATGATCGCCGCTCGGTCGCTGGGCCTGGATACCGGCGCGATGTCGGGCTTCGATAACGCCAAGGTCGATGCGGCGTTTTTCGCCAGCAACGGTTGGCGGTCGAACTTCCTGGTGAACCTCGGTCAGGGTGACCCGTCCGGCGTGTTCGGCCGGTCGCCCCGCCTCCCGTTCGAAGAGGCGTGCCTCCTGGCTTGATCTTTGGCGCTGCGCGAACCGGAAGCCGTTGTCATCGGTCGAAGCCCCCACAGTGGCTGGGCTTACCAGCGTTCCGTCCCGCACGATCATGGTCGAGAGCATGATCACGCTGAGCGGCCAGCGTTTCGTTGGCGTCAGCCAAGCTGACGAAACGCGCGGGGAACGTTCAAACCGTGTGGATCATGAGATCAAACATAGAGTAAGATCATCTTCAGGCTGTACAGTCAGTCTGAAGATGCTATAACGTTGCTCCATGCGGATCCTCGCCCTTGATTCGGCTGTTGCGTGCTGTTCGGCGACCATCGTGGCCGACGGCGAGGTCATGGCCGGATATCAACAGGATCTGCAGCGCGGGCATGCGTCCGTCTTGCCCGTCATGGCGCAGGACTGCCTGCGCGACGCTGGCCTTCGGGCCGCCGACCTCGACCTGATCGCGGTAACCGTGGGCCCGGGCAGCTTCACCGGTATTCGTGGCGGTGTCGCACTGGCGCAGGGTATCGGCATTGCGGCGAACGTGCCGGTGATCGCTGTCACGGTCGGTGAGGCGCTGGCTGACTCGCTGCCGCAACTCGGTGGCCGGACATTGTGGTGCGCCACCACCAGCCGCCGCAGCCGGATCTTCCTGGAGGTCGGGGACGAGGTGTTTTCCCTCGCCGTGGACGAGCTTCCCAATCCGCACGGACCGGTCGCCATCGCCGGCGGCGCCGCGCCCGAGGTCGCGAGTCGGCTCGCCGCGCGCGGCGTGAACGTCATGCTGACCGACGCCCGCCGCCCGACCGGCCGGCACATCGCCGAGGTGGCCCAGCGGCGCTTTCGCGGCGAAATCCGCCCCCTGGCGGCCGAACCACTCTATGTCGACCCACCGGAAGCCAGGCTGCCGGGCGGCAGGCCAACGGATGGGCCAACGGCGAATGAGCTGCTGATCTGACACCGCATGTTGTATCGGGCGACCTCAGCCGATTGTGACGTGATGGCGGCAATACACGCCGCTGCTTTTGCACCGACTGACGCCTGGAGCCGGGACGTCTTCAGCCTGCAACTCGCGCTGCCAAGCGTGTTGGGTCTGCTCTGTTCCTCCGGCGGGATGATCCTGCTACGGCTCGCCGCCGACGAGGCGGAAATCCTTACGCTGGCCGTGAGCCCGAGCGTACAGCGCAGTGGCATCGGTAGGATTTTGCTGCGCGAAGCAACGACCCGGGCAGCGGAGATGGGCGCCAGGACTGTCTTTCTGGAGGTCTCGGTCGCGAATATTGCCGCTTATCAACTTTACTATCGAAGCGGCTTCGTGCAGGTAGGCCGGCGACCACATTATTATTCGGATAATTCCGATGCACTGGTGCTGCGACTCGACCTCGACCTATCTCATTGAACAGTGATTACAGCCGGTTATTTTCCTCGGCGGATCAGCACGCGACTGATCCCTTCTGAACTGGTCTCCATGAGAAGCACCTCGTGCCCCTGTTCCGTTGCTGTGCGAGGAACATTGCGGAGTGGCTCCTCTCCTTTCAGCTTGACCAGAAGAGTTTCCCCCGGCGCCATCTTGTCCAAGGCAAGCCGAGTTCTGACAAATGTCATAGGACAGATGTCACGTGTAATGTCTAACTCACGGGTTACATCTTGCATGGGCGACACGATCTCACTTTATTCTGTTTGTCCAGTCGCTGTTGCGAAACAGCAGGGAGACTTCATATATAGAGCAGCATAACGACAAGAAAGGTCCGCAAAATGGTTGAGAAGCCAGCTGAAGCCGCTATCCTTGGGCTGACTGCCCAGATTGTCTCCGCACATGCCTCCCACAATGAGTTGGGATCGAGTGCTCTGCCGTCCGTCATCCGCGCCGTTTACGATACCCTGTCGCATATTGGTGAGGCGCCTGCCGCTCCCGTCGAAAGGGCTCAACCGGCGGTACCGATCCGCAAATCCGTCTTCCCGGATTACATCATCTGCCTGGAAGATGGGAAACGGCTGAAGATGCTGAAACGACATATCTCCACCTCGTTCAACCTGACCCCCGATCAATATCGGGAGAAATGGGGTCTCGACGCCAGCTATCCGATGGTAGCGCCAAATTACGCCGAACGGCGTTCGGAGCTTGCCAAACAGATCGGTTTGGGCACCCACCGCACGTCTGGCCGCTGACCAATCCACCAACACCGACAGGGGGCGAAGTGCCATAGGAGCAGCTGCAGCGGAGGTGAAGGCGAAGCTTTAATCGGCGTAGGCTTCCCTGAGGCTGCCCTGGCATTGTATGCGGTTGATCCGGGCGTCCCTCACCGGGGGACGCGCCGACGGAAAGGCCGCAAGGAACCGTATGGAATCGCGCATCGAGCGCCTGTGCATCGAACGGGGCCTGAAGATGACCGGCCAGCGAAGGGTCGTCGCGCGGGTCCTGTCGGAGGCGGGCGACCATCCGGATGTCGAGGAACTTTACCGCCGCGCCTCCGCGCTGGATCAGCACATATCTATCGCAACGGTATACCGGACAGTCCGGCTGTTCGAGGAACAAGGCATCCTGGAGCGCCGGGACTTCGGCGGCGGACGGGCCCGCTACGAACCTTCCGAGGACGGCCCCCATTACCACCTGATCGACGTAGACACCGGCAAGGTCATCGAGTTCCAGGACCCGGAACATGAGCGGCTGATGCATGCGATCGCCGCGCGGCTCGGTTTCGACGTTGTGTCCCTGCGACTCGAACTCTTCGGGCGCCGACACGGTTCAGCGGAACCAGGACGCCCCGAAGCAGGCAGCCCCGAACTCGGGAGCCCGAAACTCGGGAGCCCGAAACTTACGAGCACCGAAATGGGCCACCCCGAAATGGGAAAAGACGATAATGCCCAGCACGACTCCAACGCTGTCAGCCGCGAGCTTCGGCTCCGAGACTCGATCAGAGGAGCCACCCGATGACCCTGCAGAAGGAAGCCGCGGATCCATCCGAACCAAGCGAGCCTTTCGCGGAACTCCGCAGCGGCAACCTCGGCGTGAGGCTTGCCGCCGGCGCAACTGAGATCGACGCGGTCCAGGCCCTGCGATATCGGGTATTCTACCAGGAAATGGGTGCTAGGGCGGATGATGAGACGACCATCGCCCAACGCGACCGGGATATCTACGACACCGTGGCCGACCATCTGCTGGTGGTCGATCACGGTCTGGGCGAAGGTCCAGAAAGCGTCGTCGGTACCTACCGCCTGATCCAGCGCGAAGCCGCCGGCCGAATCGGGCACTTTTATTCGTCGGACGAATACGACATCACATCGATCGAAGCCAACCCCGGCCGTATCCTGGAGCTCGGACGGTCCTGCGTCGACAACGGCTATCGTAACCGCTCGGTCATGCAACTGCTTTGGCGCGGTATCGCCGCTTATGTCTTTCAGCACACGATCGAATTGATGTTCGGCTGCGCCAGCCTGCCGGGCGTCGACCCGGATGTGTTGGCGCCGGAACTGACCTATCTTTACTACAACCATCTCGCGCCGGCTGCGATCCGGCCGCGCGCGGTGCCCCACCGTTACATTGAGATGCGCCGGCTTGACCGCGATGGGATCGACGCCCGAGTCGCCTTGACCCGCTTGCCGCCTCTGATCAAAGGTTATCTGCGGTTGGGCGGCTTCGTCGGCGACGGCGCAGTGATCGATCCGCAATTCAACACCACAGACGTCGCGGTGGTGGTGCAGACCGATCTCGTGACCGATAAATATTATAAGCATTACGAGCGGCGAAGCCGGGAGACACCAGACTGACACCATCTGCGTTGACCTCGGCCCTTCAATCCGGTCACGGCCCGTCATGTGTCGGCCACCTGTCGCGGCACATGCTGGAAGAGGTGACCCGGACACGCCGGGAAGCTGGGGATTGAGCGATTGCCCACGCGGTTCTTGCTGACCAGTACCCGATCGCAGAGAAGCGTGAGTCGCGACGCGACCACTATTTGCCGCGTGAATTGGCGACTTCAAACCAAGACCGGCGTATCGCGCTATGATGCGCGACACTAGTACCCGATCGCAGAGCCGCGTGAGTCGCGACGCGACCACGATTTGCCGCGTCAATCGGCGACTTCAAACCAAAACCGGCGTATCGCGCTCCTATGATGCGCGATACTAGTCGGCTTTCACCGCTGCGCGGATGGCTGACCACGCTGACGGGATGGCGCGCCGACCTCGCCGCGGCGTTGTCCGGCGTCATCTCAGCCCTCGCGCTGCCTCCGCTGTACGGTTTGCCCGCCCTGCTGATCGGCATACCCACGCTGCTCTGCCTGATCCAAGGCGCGCGCGGACCGGCGGTGGCCGCCCGTCGCGGCTGGTGGTTCGGTTTTGGCCTGTATTTGGTGGGGCTGTACTGGATCACCGAAGCGATCCTGTTCGAGGCGGCACGCTTCTGGTGGCTGGTTCCTCTCGCCGTGCCGGGGCTCGCCGCGGTGCTGGCGGTATTCGTCGCCATCCCCGCCGCCGTCGCATGGTCGGCCAGGCCGGGCTGGCGCGCCGCGTTCACCCTGGCCGGCGCCTGGGTACTGGCCGACCTCGCCCGGCAGTTCGTCGCAACCGGTTTTCCTTGGAACCCTCTGGGCAGCGTCTGGGAGTTTCCCGGCTATCTGGGCGATATCATGATCCAGCCTGCCTCCCTGGTCGGCGTTCATGGGCTGACGTTGGCAACCCTTCTGCTCGCTTCCACTCCCGTGCTGGGGTGGGGCTGGCGTGCCGGCGGCCTTGCCGTCCTGGCTCTGTGGGTCGGGTTCGGCATCGTCCGGCTGGACCAGCCAATGCCGCCGGGGCCGGACCTGACCGTGCTGCTGGTCCAGGGCAACGTCGCGCAGGGCCAGAAATGGGATCGCGCGCTCCAGGTCTCGATCTTCCGCCGCTACCTGGATCTGACGCGCGAAGCGGTGGCTCAGGCGGATGGGCATCCCGCGGTGGTGGTCTGGCCCGAAACCGCCAGCCCCGCGCTGCTGCAAACCGATAGTCAGGCCCGCGAGTTGATCGCGGAGGTTGCGGACGGGGCGCCCGCCTTGATCGGTTCGGTCCGGTTCGACGAAGCGGATCGTCCACGCAACAGTCTGTTCGCCCTCGGCGCGAGCGGCGTGATCGAGGCGATCTATGACAAATGGCATCTCGTGCCATTCGGTGAGTATCAGCCGGACTGGCTGCCCTTAGGGATTCAAGTTGTGCCGGGAGGCGGCTTCGCAAGCGGACCCGGGCCGCGGACCATGCACATTCCCGGATTACCCCCTGTCGGCGCACTCATCTGCTACGAAGCGATCTTTTCGGATCAGGTCATAGACGAGTCGGACCGGCCCGCCTGGATGGTTAATGTCACCAACGACGCCTGGTTCGGCAACTCCGCCGGTCCACGCCAGCACCTCGCCGCGGCTCGGCTGCGGGCTGTGGAAGAAGGTCTACCATTGATGCGCGCCGCGAATACCGGCATATCTGCGGGATTCGATGCCAGGGGACACGAACTGAGCCGCCTGAAAATGCAGGCCACCGGAGTTTTGCCGGTCCGCTTGCCGGCGCCGCTCGCGTTGACGTTGTATGCAAAGCTGGGTCTATTACTACCCGGAGGCGCAGCCGCCATGCTATTGATTACCGGCTTGGCTGAAAACCTGACCAAACGGCAGGCACGGCGTGCTAATTTTTGTACCGGTTGAACCATATATTACCGAATGTCATAAAATCTTCTGCTGGTTGACAATTTTTGGTTGCAGAGACGCTTAAACTCCTATAATTTGCGGGCTGGTTCTTCGGTCGAAACCGCCGGTGGGGCGATGACGGGGGGACATATACTGGGTCCGCCCACGGAAAGAGGACAAAAGGTATGGCAGGGGCCGAACAAGTCTTGGGCAGCGAACGGGAAAGTCGTCCCAGTCCTATTGATGTACATGTGGGCTCTCGCATCCGTCTCCGGCGCACACTGCTGGGCATGAGCCAGGAAAGGCTTGGCGAGTCGCTCGGATTGACATTCCAGCAGGTGCAGAAATATGAGCGCGGTGTCAACCGCGTCGGCGCCTCGCGCCTGTTCGACCTGTCCCGTGTGCTGGATGTGCCGATCAGTTTCTTCTTCGACGATATGCCCGACAGTCTTGCCGCCAATTTCGGCGGCGTCCCAAACCGCCGGGCCGGCAGCGTCGAACCACAGGACCCCTTCGGCGACGATACGCTCAGCCGTCGGGAAACGCTGGAACTCGTCCGAGCGTACTACCGCATCAACGATCCGTCGATTCGTAAACGCGTGTTCGACCTCATCAAGTCGATGGGGCCTGCCGAGGCCTGATCCGAGCGAACCAAGCCAAAGCGGACAACACGTTTCGCCCTCATGCGCAACGGCCGCAGGCGCGCGTCGCCATCGACAGCCACTTCGGCCACGACAGCCAGGACTGGCTGCAGCGCTAGAGCAACATCAGCCTGACTGGAACAGTCCGGCTGATAAAATTGCTCGTGAAAACAATGGTCTAGAGCATGATCGCGTAACATCGGCAAAACCCCGGGCAGCGGCCTGTCTCAGGCCGGCTGGCCGCGGCAGCGGACAAGGTCCGGCAGAAGCGGAACCACGAACTGGCCGGGGACGCTCAGACGGCTACCCAGATAGTCCCAGAACGCCACGCCATGCTTGGCGCAGGTCTTGGCGAGCCCGAGGAAGGCATCGCGGCAATCGCGTCCGGCATCGCTGCGCGTTCCGGCACTGACCTTGCGGCGGGTGACCTGGCAGCGGATGTCGTTCTCGGAGCCATTGGTGTGGAGCGGGATTTCCGGCCGTTCCAATACCATCAGCAACCCGGCCTTGTTGGCATGGAGCCGCTTCAGCAATCGATCCAGCGTGACGAAGCCGGTGCGACGGCGGAAGATGCGATCGAACCGGGCACGCAGCGCGAGACGACGGCTTTTGCCGGGGTTGGCGCGATAGACCTTGAGATCGGCGTAGAAGCTCCAAATCAGTTTACGCATACGCTGTTGAGCGGCCCGATGCAGATCGGTGAAGGTATCCAGCTTGTGCACCAGCCGTTCCGCATGGACCCAGCACAGAGCGTGCCTGCCGACGGCGAACTGCCCGGCATCGTCGCTCAGCAGCACCGCGTCGCGCAGGAAGCCGTGCGCGTGGATGCTGCCCCACTGAGCCCCCTCGGTGGCGATCTGCACCGGGTCCTGGATGACCGCCAAGCTGGTTTCTGGGGGTGAGACAATTCCCAACCGGCCCAGATGCGCCTGCCACGCCGCCGTATTAACGAAGCAGGTCTCGCCAGCTTCGGCCAGGCTGGCGATCGCCGGGGCAGCCAGTCCGCGGCCGCGCAAGTAGCCGAACGCCGCGTCGTTCAACACGTAGTCGGTATGTCCCGCCCGCAGCAGATCAAGGAAGTTCAGCCGGGTCTTCGACGATCGCGAGCCGAACCAGGTGAAGCGGTCGTTGCCGATCTGCGTACAAAAGCCATTCTTGGCCTTATGCCGCGCCCCGGTATCGTCAACCGACACCCAAGGCGATGTTTCCAGGCCAGCGCGCAGCACGTCGCGCGCTTCGTCGAGGAAACCATCCTGCTTGTCGGTGAGCAGCCGCTGGATCTCGCGCTCGGAGATCGAGACGCCGACCGAGTGCAGCTGCGCCGTCAGACGGGGCAGCGTGGACTGTGCCTGATGATACTGCATCAATACGAAGCCGCGCAGGTTGGGGCCGAAATGGCCTTTGGTTCCCTCGGGCAGCGGTGCGACGATCGTGTGACCGTCGGGCGTCGCCCAGCGTTCGCGGCGGTAACGAACCGCATGGACCGACAACACAAGCTCCTGCACCAGATAAGTCTCGTAGCCCTTGAAGCGTGATCCGGCGGGCGCTGCGGCTTTGATGATCCGATCCTCGACCATGACACGGGGACGCACCTTGCCGCGACCGCGGCGCTTCCCTCGCTTGACCGGATTTGCCGGTTCAGTGGCCTTGTCCATGCCGCTGGGTTTGATGTCCGGGCGGCCCTTCAGTCCCTTCAACCGCGCAATCTCCCCACGCAGCTCAGCAACGGTTCGCTTGAGCTCGGCCACTTCGCCCAACAAGCTGGCAACCAGCTGCCTCAGCTGGGCGGGTGTCAAAACATCGAGGGCTTCCGGATGGCTCACGCATAGCTTGAATCGTACTCGCGCGCGCCGCACCAAACAAAAAATGCGTCCGCGCCCGGGGTTTTGCCGGTGTTACAAGCCTTTACCATAAAATATTGTAGTTGCTTGGCGTTTTGCACGGCAGATGTTGCACTTCCCGCTTATGCGTGCCAGAAGGGCATTTCGTTCATTCTGGCCTATTTGACCATATCGTCAACGCTTCCGCGTCCGACGTGTACTTCGACCGCCTTCGTGATTTGGCACCATGTTTCCTAAGAAAAGCAATACCGCGGTCTCAGCCCGGCGCATGGGCTCGAGGTTCCGGTAAGTCCGTGCCAGCAGCAGTGCGCCTTCCAGTTGGCAAAGGACTGATGTAGCTGCTCGCTCCGCTTCCTCAGCTTGCATGCCGAAACGCTGAAGCCCGCGGCCGATCTCTTCCTCCCAAGACCGGAACGCCTTCCTCGCCGCGATAGCAAGTGTCGCGGATTGGGAGGCGGTTTCGAGCGCCGTGGTGGCGAGTGGGCAACCTTCCCGATAGTCAGACTGAACAAGTTGGTCGGACATGCCGCGAACCAGCTGAACGAGAAAGGTCTCTGAGCTGTCCGAGATTTCTGCTATCTGAGCGATGAACCTGCGCACTGCGGTCGCTCCCCGCGCCATGGCGGCCTCACCGATCTCCTCCTTGCCCTTGGGAAAGTGGAAATAGAGCGAGCCTCGGGGTGCGCCGCTAGCCTCAAGAATATCCTGTAGCGCGGTGCCGTAATATCCTCTCTGGGCGAGCAGCTTGGCGGCAGCGACCAGGGTTTTCTCTTTGGAATCAACATTCTTCGCCATTGCTGGAGGATATCAGGAAATCGCCTATTGCCAACTCGGCCCAGCCAATGCACACTATGTCGGTCATCATACATAAACAGCCACCAAGAGAGGACACGGCGCTATGGCGCGACGATTCCAACTTGCTCTGGCGGTGCTCTCCCTGGTTGGTAGCTCAACCGCCCTCGCGCAAGGCCTTACCGAGGAAGCAGCACGAGCCATCATCGCCCCCTGGTATAGCCAGTTCAATGTCGCGACGCGCGGCGATGTTAAGGCTATTCAGGAGCGGGTGCTGACGAACGACTACGAGTCCTGTTCTGGTTATTTGCCGGGCGAATGTTGGGGCCGCGATGCGTCGATTAAGGTCGTCGGCAACTTCGCCAATTCCATCCCCGACATGAAGTTTGACATCAAGGAAGTTCTTGTGGCCGGCGAGCGCGTTGTTGTCCGAGGTGAGGTTACTGGCACACCGTCCGGGGACCTTTTCGGCGTGCCTCATACCGGCAAGAGCTTTCGTATCATGGCAATCGATATTCAAACGATCAGAGACGGCAAGATTGCTCGAACCTACCACATGGAAAATTGGTTGAGTGCGCTGGGCCAGCTCAGAGCCAAATGAGGCTTTGGGATCCTGGACCTGATGACGGCCTCCAGGCAATGGGGAAAGCGTCGGCGTCCCCGCTCGCATTGATACTCAGCTTGCTGTGGCCATCAGCTACCTTCGCGTTCCGGGAGGTGTGGTCGCAATGGAGGCAAAGATGACGTGGAAGGCTTTGCTGAACCGGGGATATCTAAGCCATCGGGGACGCACGTGCCTTCGATCTGTCGTGAGCCCATCCCTTCTGTGCCTTTGTCGAAGCGCACCGGGCTGATCTGACGCCCGGCGCCTAGCCGCTGGAGATTCACATGAGAAGAATCGTCCACTACCAACTCGGAGAACCGGCGCGAGTGCTTCGGGTTGAAGACGGACCCTCCACGTTGCTTGGGCCAGATCAAGTTCGCGTCCGCTTATCTTATGCGCCGATCCATCCAGGGGATCTTCTCGGTATCATGGGCTCGCCAGCATTCGGAACGCCGCCGACAATCGCCTCGGGTGGGCGAGTACCCGGATTTGAAGGCGCCGGCGTCGTGAGCGAGGTCGGCGCCAAGGTCGATCCTGCTCTCGGGTTGAAACAGGGTCTGAGAGTGGCCTTCTTCCCCGCGTCAGGCGCCTGGAGCGATGAAGCCGTCGTTCCGGCCAGCTCCGTGGTGCCGTTGCCGGACTCGATTCCGGACGAAGTTGGCGCGCAGATGATGAATAACACGGTAACGGCCCTCATAGTGATCCGCGCGGCACATGACTCCCTTCCCCCTGACGCGCGTACCGGGGTCGTCACGCTGCTCACCGGAGCAGGATCCGCCGTCGGGCGCCTCATCGGCAAGGTTCTGACGGAGCGGGCCGTGAAGGTCGTCAGACTGGTTCGAAGCGAAGTCAGCGCAGCGAGACTCACCTCCGTCTTGCCAGGGTCCCCGGTTTTCGCGACGGAAGTTGCGGGCTGGAAGGACCGCGTTAGGGCCGCCGCCGAGGGCGCCAAGATCCACGTTGCGATCGACAGCGTCGGCGGCCGTCTGTTGGGCGACGTCGCGGATTTGCTGGCTGAACGAACCGGGACCGTCATCAATTTCGGCTCACTCGGCGGGGAGACGAGCGACATCCGTCTATTTCCGCCCCGTTCCCTCACGCTCAAAGGCGTGGTGCTCGGCAGTTGGATGCAGTAGCCACCGGAGCAGCGCAAAGCCGATATTGCGCTCGCGCAGCGGCTCGCGCTCAAGCCCGGAACTCTGTTCGAGGTTGCCGAACGGTACTCGCCATCCCGGATCGCCGACGCCGTCACGCATGTTAGTCAAGCAGGCCGGGCCGGCGTCGTTCTCATCGATTTCTCGAAAGATTAGGAGGGCGGATCATGAAGTTCGGAACCATCGGCGCAGGCACGGTAGCGCTTGCGTTCGCACGGGAGGCCCTGGCGACTGGCCATGAAGTGGTCTTGAGCAGCCGACGTGGTCCAGAATCTCTCGCCAGCAAGGTTGCTGAGCTTGCGCACGGAGCGTCCGCGGCCACGGTCGAGGAGGCCGCAAGCCTCGACTATGTCCTGCTCGCCGTTCCCTGGCCGAATGTTGAGGACGCGCTGCAGGGCCTGCCGGCGTGGAACAGCCGAGTACTCATCGACGCAACGAATCCGTTCACCGAGTACAGCCCCAAACTCGTGCTGGCCGACCTGGGCGGCAAGGGGGCGAGCGAAGTGGTAGCCGGCCTGGCGCCGGGCGCCCGGGTGGTGAAGGCGTTCAATTCGATCGTCACCGCGCGCTTCAATGAAGGGCCCATAAAGAATGGTGGCCGCCGCGTCATCTTCGTCTCCGGGGATCACCCAGAGCCGACCGAATTCGTCAAAAGCGTGATCGAGGGCTTCGGCTTCGTGCCGGTCTACCTCGGCGGTCTCGCGACCGGTGGCCGCTTGCAGCAGGCCGGCGGGCCGCTCGCCGGTCGCGACCTCGTCGATGTCGGCAGCCTCTTAGGCGACCTGCAGATCCGCTACGAGCTGTTTGCCCTTCGTCTCCGGTCCCACCAGCAGCGCAGCGATGTAGCTGGACGCGAAGACCATGGTGCCCACCATCATCGGGATCGCGTAGCCAAGACCCCACACGGTGGCGAAGTAGGCGATGATCGGCGCCACGAGACCGCCCCAGATCGCCCCCTGGTGATAGCAGAACCCGCTCGCCGTGGCGCGCACCTCGGTCGGGAACCGCTCGTTCATGAAGGTCGCCAATTGGCCCTGCATGCCGCCGGCGGCCGCCGCGCCCTGCAGCACGAACCCCCACCAGATCAGGGAGAAATCGGTACTCAGGAGATAGACCGGCGCGAGCGGAATGGCGATCAGCGCCGGGATGATCATCGCCGGCCGCCGCCCGTATTTATCCGCCACGAACCCCCACCCCACGCTGGCCAGGAAGGTAACGAGGTTGGCGGCGACACCGACCTCGCCGATCGCCCCCGGCGACATCTTGAGATCGACCTGAAGATGCGTCGCGAACAAAACGGTGACCGAATAGTAGGTGATGAACGCGCTCGCCATCCACCAGCACGCGTTCAAGGTGTTGCCTATCATGCCGCGCTTGAAGATGCTGAGCAGCGGCGCCTTGACCTCGCGCTTCTGGGCTTTCTGGAGGCGCCGGTTTTCCACCCACAGCGCCGGCTCCTTGACGAAATAGCGCACATAGACGACCGCGAGGGCCGGCAGCACGCCAACCACCAGCAGGCCGCGCCAGCCAATCGAATTATAGAACAGGCCATAAATGGCGAACGACATCATGAAGCCGATGCCCCACGATCCCTGCAGGATGCCGCCGATCAGCCCGCGGGAGCGCTGCGGCCAGGTTTCCATCGCCAACGCCGAACCGGCCGGCCATTCCGCGCCCATGAAGAAGCCGAGGATGGCGCGGGCAATAAACAGGAACGTGAAGGTTGGCGCCAGGCCAGCGGCAAGATTGCAAAACGAATAGCCGAGGATCGCGATCATCAACGGCGTTTTGCGTCCAATGCGGTCGCACAGCCAGCCCGAGGCGGTGGCACCCGCAAGCCGCATCCACAGGGTGATCGTAAACACGAACGTCACCGACAGGAACGGGACGCTAAACGCCTGCGCGATCGGCTGCATGATCAG
>JAQGHW010000227.1 GCA_028291505.1 Rhodopila sp.
GCGCTGATAATGCGGGAAACACCGCACTGATCAAGCTGCGGCCACGGCCTGGAGCCCTGTCCGGTTGCCCAAAGCCTCGCCAACCTGTCGTGGAAGTGGGCGATCCCGCCCGCGCCGAGGCCACCCGCACCGCGACGACGGGCGCCTGCCCTCCCCCCCGCCCGCTGGCCGCACGGCTACGGGCTGCCGGTGAGGCGGCATCTCGTCGAGTTTGCGAGCGTCGCCCCCCGGGCGCGGCGCGAAGACCGCGCCGGGGTAGACCATTGTCGGCGTCGGGGTCTTCCCCGATCACGTGGAGCGCGCCGGCGTCTGCCCCGCCTTCGCCGATCCAGCACCTGCCGGCGGACCATCCTATGAGCGGCGCGGCGATCGGGACCAGCCCCGCTCAGGCCGTGACTCGGATCTCCCGCGTGGCGACGACACCGCAGACACTCGCCCAGGCCATGGCCCAGGCGCATGCGGGCATCGCTGCCGGCAGCCCGCATTCCTTCGAGTCAGCCGGCACATCCGGCAGCGGGCCCTCGGGCGGTCACACTCTGGACGACGCACACCGCACGGCGCTGCAGGCCGCAGCCGTGCTCCGTCAGGCGATCGTCTCGTTCACCGGCACCGGCAGCGCGAACCTGGCGCCGTCACAGGATCACGCGGCCAGCGACAAGCCGACACTCTCGACGGGTCATGGCGGCCATGCCTGAGACGCCGAGCGGCGCGACCAGGGCCGGAGCGATCCGAGCAGTCGGGGCCAGGAGTGGTCTTGGCGGGCCAGGTGCCTTATCAGCACGCATGAGCTCGACCGAGAACGACGCGAACAGTCCCGACCGGGCGGGGCAGCAGGCAGGCTGGCCGGTCGTGACCACGCTCAATGTGCTGAGTGTCCTGCCGCTCGCCCTGGTCAGCAGCTTCGGCTGGTTTCTGGTGCTGATCGGCATTGCGGACCAGGGCAACACCGCCAGCGCCTATGTGAACGGCGGCGTCACCTTGTTCCTGCCGTGGATCATCTGGCTGGCGAGCGTTGCCGTCTCGCAGTGGCTGCGGCCCCGCGCGTATGCGTTGGCCTGCGTGGTCGCAGCCGTTCCGCTGGTCGCAGAGATCGCAGTCTTTCTACACTTCCGCTGAGTCGGCGGCGCGGACGGGCGTTGGTGCATTCCAAAGGTCTCGCGGGGGACAGCAGGATGCCGGTTCCCTCGCCCAGGGCGCCATGCTGCGGAGCCGGGCGTCGTGGTTATCGATAGTCGCTCCTGCCGTTCGGCGCCGAGTTGCTTTGAGCGCGGCGTCGACGGTGGCAAGAAGATGCGGGGCGGTCATGCTGCCGGGGGGCGGCCGGCAAAATTTGCGACAGAACCTCTTAGGCGGCTCGAACACCCGCGAGGAAGCTCTTCACCTCGGCGGTGAGCTGTTCGGTCTGTCTTGAGAGATCACCAGCCGCCCCTAGTACCAGGCTCGCCGCGGCACCCGTATCGTTCGCCGCCTGGCTCACGCCGGCGATGTTGGCAGTCACCTCCTGAGTGCTCGCCGCCGTCTGTTGCACGTTGCGAGAGATCTCCGACGTCGCGGCGCCTTGTTCCTCGACCGCTGAGGCGATCGTCGTGGCAATCGTGCTGACCTCCTCGATGGTGACGCTGATCGCCTTGATCGCTTCCACAGCTTCCGTCGTGGCGCTCTGGACTTGCCTGATCTGGGCACCGATGTCGTCGGTCGCCTTGGCGGTCTGTGTGGCCAGGCTCTTCACCTCGCTTGCCACCACTGCGAAACCCTTGCCCGCGTCGCCGGCCCGGGCCGCCTCGATGGTCGCATTTAGCGCCAGCAAATTGGTCTGCCCGGCGATGTTGCTGATGAGATCCACCACCTGACCAATCTTCTGGGCACCCTCGGCCAACGCCCGGACGATGCTGTCGGTCCGGCGGGTGTCGCTGACCGCCTTGCGGCTGATCACCGACGATTGCGTGACCTGTCGGCTGATCTCGCTGATGGAGGACGTGAGTTCCTCGGCGGCGGCGGCCACTGTCTGCACCCCGGCGCTCGCCTCCTCGGCAGCGGCCGCGACCGTGGACGCTTGCTGGTTGGTTTGCGTCGCCGTGGACGACATGGACTGCGCCGTGGCCTGCAACTCCGTCGCGCCGGAGGACAGCATCGCAACCAGGCTGCCGACTTTCGCTTCGAATGCGTCCGCCGTCTGGTTCATCGCGGCTTTCTGGTTGGCCTCAGCCTTGCGCTTCGACTCAATCTGCTCGACTTCGAGCTGCTTCAGGGCGAGGCCGTTGTCCTTGAACGCCTGCAGCGCTTTGGCCAGCAAGCCGACCTCATCGCCACGCGATGTCCCTTGGACCGCGACGCCGAGGTCACCCCCCGCCAGACGGCCCATCGCGCTGCTCATGCGAAGAACTGGACGCGCCACGGTGATGATGATCGTCATGGCCGCGGCAACGCCGAACAGAACGGCGATCACCAGGCTGACGATGATATACGTCCGCGCGCTGTGATAGACACTCTCGCCAAGATCGGCAGCCTTCTTGCCTTCACTGACATTGAACTCGAGGTCTTTGGTCAGATTTCCGACTGCGCCATTGTACGCCGCACGGTCATCGCCGAAATACAGCTTGTGCATCGTCTCCATGTCGTCTTTGTGCACAGCCTCGAGGACGCGCCCGCTGGTATCTGCGTATGTGGCCCAACCCGTGTCGAAGCCCTTGATCAACCGTTCGTCATCGGTGCCGCGGGCGATCAAAGGCTCATATTCCGCCCGCAGGTGCGCGACGGCGGCGGCCGCATCGACACGGAGCGTCTCGCTCGCCGCGCGGTCCGGCCCGTTGGCAACAATGATGGCCCGAGCTACGAACACCCGATATTCCTTGACCGCGGAAATCAGCTTGCCAAGCTCACCCACACTCGGCAACCAGCTGTCGCGGACTTCGGCGGACGTGTCGTTGACAGCGCCGAGTTGTTGAATGGAAAAACCACCAACACCCATGGTTAGTGCCGAAACAACCGAGAAAGCCACGATGAGCTTTGCGCGGATTGATACATTGTCGAAAAGTGACATCACAGGACCTACAGTTCGAGACGGCCCGCACCATTGATCCGGTGCACGATTACCGGCACACTCCGCCGACGGATAAGGCTATTGCACACCGATGGTAAAGACTTCGTTAATGGGTTCTGTGGTAATTTTCTGGTCGGCAAGCGCCATCCAAGGATCGGTTCGGTTTATCCCGCCAACGAATAGAATTGGCGTGCCGGGCACATTTTGCCTGTCGTCCGCAACTGGCCTTTCTGGATCACGCGCTCCGGCGGCAGGAAGATCGGCGCAAGGATGAGCAACCACGAGCAAAGCCTTATCGCGTCGATCAGGAACGCCCGAAGATGCTGTTGATCCAGGAAACGAGGCTTGGACGCTATCATGGCAGAGTTGTTTGCCGTCCACATCCATCTTCGGGCCCGGGCGAGATAATCTCGATCCCGGGCCCACCAGTGGTCAGGCTGTCAGATCGTTTCGGCGCGTTTGGCGCGGCGACGCCGAGCGGCCGCGGCGACGCCGAGAACGCCGATGCTGAAAAGCGTCAGGCTCGCGGGTTCCGGCACCGGCTCTAGATCGACACCATCGAGGAAGGCGATCGGGGGTTCGCCATCCGGCGTGCCGACGGCGAGGAAGCTGAGCGTCTGGATGACAGAGGTCGCCACGAAGGTCATTGTCTGCAGCTGCCACGGACCGACGTCGGCGCCGGTCGAGTTAAGCGAGAACTGCGAGGAGTCCTGGGTAGTCGCGCCGAATGTTACAGCCCACTCCTCGGTCGTCGGACCGGTGAACCCGGTTTGCTGTCCGGCCGCTTGATAGAATGTCAAACTATACGTTTGGCCGATCTGCAGACCGGAAATAGATTGAGAAATGGCGGATGAATAACTCGGGGCAGCGTCAGCCTCGACGAAGTTGCCACCATTCGGGCTGGCGTTTGGGAAAGGGCCATAAACGGAGAGGTACGTGCCATTGTCTGCCGTGCCAGGCCCATCCAGGAAGGTGAGATTGGTGCCGCCGCTCCAGCCAGTAGGATTGAAAGACGTGAAGTAGTCCTTGGGGCCGGTGCCCGTGGTCGTTTCAAATGATCCGTTGGTCACGAGATTGGCCTGCGCGGA
>JAQGHW010000230.1 GCA_028291505.1 Rhodopila sp.
CCGACGACCCTGCTATGGATTTTGATCCCAATCCGGATCGGTACTCGGGATCAATGGATTATCCCGTGAAACCAGTAAGCCCTTGCCCGGAATGAAATTCACCTCCAGCCGGATGCCATCGGGGTCCTCGAAGACAAAGAAGTAATAGCCAGGCGCGAAGTCGCCCTCCATGGGTCCGCGATCGATATGGCCGCCGATCGCACGCACCTTGTCCGCCGCCGCGTCGACATCCTCGCGCGACCGGGCCCTCAGGCAAAGATGGTGCAGGCCCACACGGTTCTGGACAAATCGCTCGTTCACGTGTTCGGGGGCGCAATGCTGTATTCCGATCGCGGTGCGTCCGCCCACGTGATAGAGAAAATTGTTGCCGTCATAGACCTTCGTCATGCCCAGGAAGGGCAGCAATTCGGCATAGAACGCGCGCGCCTTTTCCCACTGGCTGACGGTCAGAATCACGTGCGCCATGCCGTTGACTTCAATCATTGATCATCGACCTTCCACGGCACGGACCGGCGCGTGACTGGCGGCAAGGAATTCCGAAGGCATGAGGGCGCTCCAGCGATTGAAATAAAGGCTGCCCGCGCGATTATCCGCCGTCAATCGCGAGCCGGCGCTTTCGCGATCTTCACTCCCGCGGCCTTCTCGTGAAACCGCGGTATCTCGTGGATGTCACCGCCGGCACTAAGTAGCTGTTTGCACTGCTGTCCGGTTAACTGAACCGGCACGGCCCTGAACGCCAGGAATTCTGCCGTTTCCAGAGCGGAAAAGGGTGGTGTCGACTTGAACTGCGTAGGTGCTCAGTCTGCCAGGTTTCACCCTGGAGACCGCCATGTACGCCGGCCAGACCTCGTTCACGCAGTTGATGGAATTCGTGCCGTGGACGACTTTCACCCGGCTGGTTGAACGGTATGGTGGTGACCATAGGCCGAGCGGATCTTGCGTGGCCATCGAGCACCCTTCTTGATTGACAGCGCGATCCGCGCGTGAATATCTAAGGCGCTGAAAAATAATACCAAGGCTTCGTGGAAAACGTTCGGGAGCGAGCCCTTGCCGCCACTCCTCGAGATCCGGAATTTGCAGACCGAGTTTCGTACTGGTGCGGGAATCGTGCGCGCTGTTGATGGGATCAGCTATACTGTCGAAGCGGGCGAGACCATTGCCATCGTTGGCGAGAGCGGATCGGGCAAATCCGTGGGTGCGATGTCGATCCTGCGCCTCATCCCGGATCCGCCAGGGCGGATCACCGGCGGAGAGGTATTGTTCGCTGGTCGCGATCTCATGAAGCTGCCGGACGAAGCCATGCGGCGGATTCGCGGCGGCGAAATCGGCATGGTGTTCCAGGAGCCGATGACGTCGCTCAACCCGGTCTTGACGGTAGGCCGCCAAATCACCGAGGTGCTGGAACAGCATCGCGGGGCTACCCGGGCCGTGGCCCGCCAGCGCGCCGAGCAACTGCTGTGTCTTGTCGGCATCGCCGATCCCGCACGCAGACTGAAACAATATCCGCACCAGCTGTCAGGCGGCATGCGGCAGCGCATCATGATCGCCATTGCACTGACCTGCGACCCGAAACTGATCATCGCCGATGAGCCGACCACCGCGCTGGATGTGACGATTCAGGCACAGATCCTGGAACTGATGAAAGAGCTGACGCGTCAGCTCGACATCGCATTGATTATCATCACCCACAATCTCGGCGTGGTCGCGCGCTACGCCAGTCGGGTGAACGTCATGTACGCCGGCCGCATCGTGGAGGCGGGCCCCGCCGCGGCGATCTACCACGATCCGCGCCACCCTTACACGATTGCGCTGCTTCGTTCGGTTCCGCGCCTCGACCGCCCGCGGCGGACGCGGCTCGATCCCGTCGAGGGCCAGCCACCCGACCTGGCCCGCCTTGACCAGGGCTGCGCGTTTCGTCCGCGCTGTCGCTTCGCCGTCGCTGCCTGTGCCGAAGCGCGGCCCGCGCTTGCCCCGGTCGGAGAAACCGGCCATGTCGCCGCGTGTTTCCGCGGCCATGAAATCGCGGCGGAAACCGGGGAGGCTGCGTGACCGCATCGGTCACACCGCTGCATCCGCTGCTAGAGGTCAAAGGGTTGCGCATGCATTTCCCTGTCACTGAGGGCCTGCTCACGCGCCGTCTGCTGGGGGAAATAAAGGCGGTCGACGGTGTGGATTTCATCGTACGGCGCGGTGAGACTCTTGGACTTGTGGGCGAAAGCGGCTGCGGCAAGACCACCACGGGCCGCTGCATCCTGCGGTTGGAACGTCCGACCGCCGGCGAAATCATCTACGACGGCGTCGACCTGGCCGGATCCGGGCGCAAGGAACTGCGGCGCAACGAGTTGCTGGCCCTGCGCCGCCGCATCCAGGTGATCTTTCAGGATCCCTACAGCTCACTCAATCCGCGCATGACGGTCGGTGCTATCATCGACGAGCCTATGAAGGTGCACCGCATCGAGCGCGACGCGACACGGCGCCGGCAGCGGGTGCGCGAATTGCTGTCCGTATGCGGGCTCAATCCAAATTTCGCCGATCGCTATCCGCACGAAATGTCCGGCGGCCAACGGCAGCGTGTCGGCATCGCGCGCGCACTGGCGCTGAACCCCGAGTTCATCGTGTGCGACGAGCCGGTGTCGGCGCTGGACGTGTCGATCCAGGCGCAGGTGGTCAATCTGCTTGAAGACCTGCGCGAACAGTTCGGGCTCACTTACCTCTTTATCGCACACGACCTCTCGGTTGTGCGGCACCTCTGCCAGCGCGTGGCGGTGATGTATCTTGGTCGTATCGTCGAGATGGCTGACAGCGACACGCTGTTCGACTCGCCGCTGCATCCGTACACCCGGGCCTTGCTGGCGGCGGTGCCGGTCCCCGATCCCTCGATCGAGCGAACCCGCACCTTTCGCCCGGTGCAGGGGGAGGTGCCAAGCCCGATCAACCCGCCGTCCGGCTGCGTGTTCCATCCGCGCTGTCCGATCGCCGTCGAGAGCTGCAAGCACACCCGGCCCGAACCCCGTGAGGTGCGGCCAGGCCACGTGGTCGCTTGCAGCCAGGTCCAACTGGATTTACCCGAGTAAGGACATCAGGCAAGCCGATGCGTATCCGAACGCCGTTTGTCGCCGCCAAACTTGGCCTGGCGCTGATCCTTGCAACCGCAACCGTCGCGGCGGCGGACGAAACGCCAAAGCATGGCGGGACGCTGATCTACATGATCCCTGCGGACTCGCCGCCCAGCCTCGACGGTCATCGCGAAACCACCTATGCGACCGTGCACGCAACGGCGCCATTCTACAGTGTGTTGATCCGTATCAACCCGGAGGACCCGAACTCGTCCACGGACTTTGTGTGCGACCTCTGCACCGAGATGCCGAACCCGACCGACAACGGCAAGACCTACACATTCCGGATACGCGACGGGGTGAAGTGGCACGATGGCTCGGCGCTGACCGCCTATGATGTGGCGGCAAGCTGGCAGGAAATCGTCCACCCGCGACCGGGCGTTTCCAGTGCTCGGGAAAGCTATTTCATCATGGTTGACACCATCGAGGCGCCCGACCCGGTAACTGTCGTGTTCCACCTGAAATTCGCCACCAGCGCATTCCTGCCGGCGCTGGCGGATCCGTTTGCCTACATCTACAAGCAGGAGATTCTTGACCGGGATCCGCACTGGTTCGAAAAGAACGTGATGGGATCAGGACCCTTCAAGTTCGTCGAGTATCAGATCGGCCAATCCATCAAGGGCGTGCGCAATCCGGAGTACTATCACAAGGGCTTACCCTATCTCGACGGGTTCACGGCGATCTTTGCAGACAAGCAGTCCGTGCGGCTCGATGCCATTCGTGCCGACCGTGCGGCGCTGGAGTTCCGCGGCCTGCCGCCGTCCGCCCGCGACCAGCTTGTGAAGGAACTCGGCGACAAGATAACGGTGCAGACCGGCGACTGGAACTGCGTGAACATGATCACGCCGAACCACAAGAAAAAGCCGTTCGACGACGTGCGGGTCAGGCGAGCCCTGACGCTTGCGATCGACCAGTGGCATGGCGCGCCTGCACTGTCGAAGATCGCCAACGTACACACGGTCGGCGGCATCGTGTTCCCGGGCTCCCCGCTCGCCGCCAACAAAGAGGAGCTGCAACAGATTGCGGGATATTGGCCCGACATCGAGAAGTCGCGCGCCGAGGCAAGACGCCTGCTGCATGAAGCCGGCGCCGAGGGGCTGACGTTCGAGTTGCTGAACCGCAATGTCGATCAGCCATACAAATACATCGCCACCTGGGTGATCGACGAGTGGAGCAAGATCGGCCTGCACGTGAAGCAGCGTGTCCTGCCGACCGGGCCGTTTTTCGATGCCCTGCGCAACAACGCGTTCGACGTGACCGTGGACTTCAACTGTCAGGGGCTGGTCAACCCGCTCTTGGATGTCGGGAAATTCCTGCCGCATTCTGTCTATACCGAGAACTACGGCAACTATGACGACCAGAAGGATATCGATTTATACCGGGCGCTGCTGTACGAGACGGATCCCATCAGGCAGCGCGTCGGGATGCGGGAGTACGAGACTTACGTGCTGGACACCCAGGCGCATATGTACATGATGCCGTGGTGGGAGCGGATCGTGCCTATGCGCGCCTATGTGAAGGGCTGGAAGATCAGCCCAAGCCACTACGTGAACCAGGACCTCGCAACGGTTTGGCTCGATAACTAGCCGGGCTGGAAGTAGTCGGGCCGGGAACGACGAACTTCCCGGCCGCGTGGTGCAGAATGAACGGCTCTCGTGCCCGGAGCTGCCTGACAAGAAAGGAACAAAATATAAACGGGGAGAGCGCCAATGCGGCTACATACGTCTTTGGCCAATCAACTTTTACCCAATACGCTCCTGGCAGCAGGCATGGCCGCCACGTTCGCCGTGGCGTCCACCCTGCCTGTCCAGGCCGCCGATACGCCCAAGCGTGGAGGCGTCCTGACCTACATGATCCCGGCGGATGCACCGCCGAGTTTGGACGGCCATCGAGAGGGCACCTACGCGACCATGCATTCCGTGGCGCCCTTCTACAGCGTGCTGCTGCGGGTCGATCCAGCCGATCCGGCCGACACCACGCGCTTCGTCTGTGACCTGTGCCGGACGATCCCGAAACCAACGGACGACGGCAAGACCTACGCGTTCAACATCCGCGAGGGCGTGAAGTTCCAGGACGGCACTCCTCTTACCGCGGCAGATGTCGTGGCGAGTTGGCAAGAGATCATCTTTCCTCGCCAAGGTGTCCTGAGCGCCCGCCAGAACTGGTATTCGATGGTCGACTCGGTCGAAGCGCCCGACCCGACCAGCGTGGTGTTCAAGCTGAAATTCGCCACCACCGTGTTCCTGCCGGCGCTGGCGGATCCCTATGCGTTCATCTACGAGAAGCAGATCCTCGATAAGGATCCGCACTGGTACGAAAACCACGTGATGGGTTCTGGTCCGTTCCGTTTCGTCAGCTACGAGATCGGGCAGTCCATCAAGGGCGAACGCAATCCCGATTACTACCACAAGGGGCTGCCTTACCTTGATGGCTTCGTCGGCATCTATGCTCCGAAGCAAGCGGTCCGGGTCGACGCGATCCGGGCCGACCGGGCCGCCATCGAATTCCGCGGCCTGCCGCCATCGGCGCGTGACGAACTCAAGCAGAGCCTGGGTGACCGGCTGACGGTGCAAGAGAGCGACTGGAACTGCGGCAATCTCGTCACGCCCAATGCCAGGCGTAAGCCGTTCGACGATGTCCGCGTCCGCCGGGCGCTGCTGCTCGCGGTGGACCAGTGGCACGGGGCGCCAGCGCTGGCCAAGATCGCCAACGTGCAAACGGTCGGCGGCATCGTCTTCCCTGGCTCGCCGATGGCCGCGACCAAGGCGGAGCTACAGAGTATGGCGGGGTTCTGGCCCGATATCGACAAGTCGCGCGCCGAAGCAAAGCGGCTGTTGCACGAGGCGGGTGCCGACGGCCTGACGTTCGAGTTGCTGAACCGCAATGTTGATCAGCCGTACAAATTCGTCGGCACCTGGTTGATCGACCAATGGAGCAAGATCGGGGTGACCGCCACGCAGAAGGTGGTGCCGACCGGACCGTGGTTCGCGGCGATGCGCGGCGGCGATTTCGACGTTGTCGTCGAGGCGAACTGCAACAGTGTCGTCAATCCCGTTCTCGACACACAGAAGTATCTACCGCACGATGTTTTTGTCGAGAACTTTGGCTACTACACCGATCCGGTGGAGGCCGACATCTACCAGCAAATGCTGCACGAAACTAACCCGCTGAAGCAACGCATGCTGATGCGCGGCTACGAGCGACAGATCATCGACGTAGAGGCGCACGAGTTCCCGATGCTGTGGTGGAACCGGATCATGGCCTACCAGTCCTACGTCAAGGGCTGGAAAATCAGTCCGAGCCACTACGTCAACCAGGACCTGGCGACGATATGGCTTGACAAGTAGGGCGCCGCCTCGCCGTTGTATTGCCAACGACCAAAGCCGGCAGCCTGGCTGGGTGGACTCGCTGCTGCAATAACAAAGTCGACAGGGTGGGGACGACCATGCGGATGACACGACTGGCAGCCGGACTCTGCGTTGCGCTCGGTACAGGCTTTGCGTTTCCCGCGCAGGCCAATGACGTTCCGAAACACGGTGGTACGCTGACCTACATGATTCCCGCAGATGGCGGGCCGAGCCTGGATGGCCATCGGGAGACGACGTTCGCGGTGCTGCACGCCACGGCGCCATTTTATAGTGTGCTGGTACGGGTCAACCCGGACAACCCTGCATCCACCACGGACTTCGTCTGTGATCTCTGTACGCAGATGCCGGTTCCGACGGATAATGGCCTGACATACACGTTCAAGATCCGCGAGAACGTGAAATTCCACGACGGCACACCGCTCACCGCGCATGACGTGGCGGCAAGCTGGCGCAAGATCGTCAGTCCGCCCATAGGGGTGTCGAGCGCGCGCCAGAACAACTTCGTCATGGTG